>CAZQYE010000051.1:0-10852 GCA_964597375.1 uncultured Myxococcales bacterium | reverse complement strand
GTCCTCGACGGCGGGCTCGCTCACCGGTGCCTCGGCCGGCTGGCCGGCCTGCTCCGGTTTTCCCCGGCGCTGGGCCTTTCGAAGTGCCTCGAGTATTGCGCTCACGACTACGCGGGGTGCCTCACCCTGCGCTCGATTCTACCAGACTTGGGCGCGCAAATCGCTTCAGGCTGGCATACAGGGCGATTTGCGTGAGCGCATTGGCGGCGCCGCTTGGGGAAATCCCGTGCGCCTTCTGTAGCGCCTGGACGGCCTCGCGTGTGGTGTGGTCGTAAACGCCCGTAGGCTGCTCGCCGAGCAAACCGGCCTCCTGCAACAATCGTTGCAGCGCCAGGACGGCGGGCCCCCGGTTGCCAGGTGACAAGGGCACCGAGATGCGCATCGCGTCTCGCCACAGAATGTGCACGCGGCCACCCCAGTGGCGGACCAGGTCTTCCCGGGCGACCTCGACGGTCCGATCGAGGACCAGCCGCGCCCGGGCAGGCCCGAGCTTTTCGAGCAAGACGAAACGCGTGAGCCCTTCTTTCCCCTTGAGTTCGACGACCGCCGGCAAATCGAGGCGCTCGAGCAACTCCAGCGGCATGACGAGCGGCGTGTACCGGAGACTACGGCGAGCGCCGATCACCTGCATGTCGAGCGTATCGAGCGTGCGCTCGGCCGGCGTCAGCGGCCTGCCGCTCCACAGCTCGACAAGCCGCGAGATCGCACCGACGGCAGACTCGAACTCGGGCGAACGCGGCAGCAAATCGTCGAGGCGAACCAGTGGCGCCCGGTGCGTAAGGGCGGCTCTCGCGGTGGCGGGCGCCGCCCGCGCAGCTTTGCTCGCAGTCTTCACCGCCCCTTTCTTCTTGCGCTCGCGCGAGGTCTTCGCGGCCGAGCGTTGCTCCCGCGGATGCTCTTTCGCCGCCACCTTTTCTGCCGGCGGCCGCACGGTGTCCTTGGCCGCGTCCCCCTGGTGGTCGGCCAGCGGAGCAACCAGCATGAACGCCACCACCCCGGCGGCGATCGCAACGGCGGCGCTCGCCCCGAGCCGGACGAGCCACGTCGTACTGCGCCCGTAAAGCGGCACTCGGCCCTGCTCGAGCTCGATCGCCGCCAGGCTCACCTCGGTCGGCGTGATCCGGCGCAGTCCCCTCGTGTATGCCACCAGCAAGGCCCGATGGCCGAGCACGTTGATCAGGCGCGGCACGCCTCCGGAATGGTCGTGAATGACGTCGAGGGCGCGCGGCTCGAACAAGTTCGGGTCGCCGCCGGCGACGGTCAGGCGATGCCGCACGTAGGCGTGGGTTTCCTCGCGGTCGAGCGGCTCGAGGTGCCAGCGCAGGTCGATCCGCTGGGCGAGCTGCCTGAGCTCGGGGCGCTCGAGGATGCCGCGCAGCTCGGGCTGGCCGAGCAGAATGATCTGCAAGAGCTTGTCGGTCTCGGTTTCCAGGTTCGACAGCAAACGCAGCTCCTCGAGTACCATCGGGTCGAGGTTCTGCGCTTCGTCGACGATTACCACGGCACGGCCGCCCTCGGCCTTGCGCGCGAGCAGAAACTCGTTGAGGATCGAAACGAGCTCCTTCTTGTTGCTGCTGCGCGACGGCAGCCCGAACTCCGCATTGATGGTCTGCAGCAGCTCGGTCGCCGTGAGCACTGGATTGAACACGTATGCGACCGAGACGTCCTCGGGCGACTCGCGCAGCAGGGCGCGTACGAGCGTCGTCTTGCCGGTTCCAATCTCACCGGTGACCGCGACGAAACCACTCCCCTCGGTCAAACCGTACAGCAGGTGCGCGTAGGCCTCGCGATGCTTCTCGCTGAGGTACAGGTATTTCGGGTCGGGAGTCAGCCGAAAGGGGAGATCATCGAGGTCGAAGAAACGCTCGTACATCGCCGGCCCGCGCCAATCATTTACAACCGGGGGTGGCATTTCAACCGGCCGTGGTGACAACCGCTCGTTCGGGCTAACGTGACTCGATTTCAGGCATCCGGGGGGCGGCGCAAGCAAGCCGTGCGGAGGCCGATTCCAAGCCATCATGCCGGAACGGACCGCCAAGAGCACGACATCGATCGCGTCCTCGAGCGCCAAGCCACGCGTGCCGATGCCGTTCTTCATCGTGGCGGCGGCCAATTTTCTGTTCTTTCTGAACTTCGCCTTCTTCTTCCTCCTGCCGATCTGGGTATTGCGCCACGGGGGCGGCGAGGAGATCGCCGGCCGCGTGGTCGGCGTGTCCGGATTCGCCGGTCTCTGCGTGTTGCCGCTCATCGGCTACCTGCTCGACCGCTTCGGGCGGCGGCGCTTCATGATCGGCGGCGCCGTGGCGGCGTCGATCACTTCTTTCGCCTTCATGACCCTCGGCGGCGTCGGACCGTTGCTGTACCTGCTGCGCGTCATCCAAGGCATCGCGTTCACCTGCGCCTTCACCAGCGCCCAGACGCTGGCGGTCCTGTTCGCTCCGATTCAGCGCCGCGCCGAGGCCATCGGCTGGTTCGGCGTCTCGACGATCCTGACGCACGCGATCAGCCCCGCCCTCGGCGAGGAGATCGTCCGGCGGTGGGGATTCAACGCGATGTTCGCGACCGGCGGCGTGCTGGCATTGCTCGCACTGGCGATGGCTTGCGTTCTTCCGCAACCGCCCGAGCTGGAAAGCGACGGGCAGGGACGCCGCATCGACCCGGCGATGGCGCGCCGGGCGGTGGGAACCGCAGCGCTGGCGATGGTCTGCTACGGCTTCGGCTTCGGGGCGACCCAAACGTTCGTTCCCGTTCTCATGGAACGCTTCGCCATCGGCCGCATCGGCGTGTTCTTTGCGGCGTGGAGCTTCACGGCCGTCACCGTCCGGATCGTACTCGGCAGTGCATCGGACCGCTACGGCAGGCATGCCGTGCTCGTCCCCGCCATGCTGACGATGAGCGCTGCGGTCGCCATGCTCGTCTTCGTCCGTTCCATGCCGGGAATCCTCGCCGTCGGCCTGACGTTCGGCTTAGCCCAGGGACTTCTCTATCCGACGATGAACGCGCTGGTCGCCGACTGGAGCAGCGCGCACAACATCGGCCGGACCCAGTCGCTGTTCAGCGGTTCGTACAGTCTTGGAATCGCCTCGTGCTCGTTCTTCTTCGGCAGCATCGCCGAGCGGTTCGGTTACGCCGCGATGTTCTCGACGACGCTTGCAATCACTCTGGTCGGCCTGGCGGTGTTCCTCACCGGTCCGCGGCGCGTGACGTGGGTGCAAATCGATTGACCGCAGGCGATCCGCGGCCCCGCGTCGACTCGGCGCGGCGGAGCCGGGCGTTCGATGCCGGCTAGCCGAGAAACTCGTCGACGTCGACGCCTTCGATCTCGAACTCGAGCACTTCGCCGTCCCGGTAGACTTCGAGCACGATCAAGTCGCCAGGCTCGTGCGCCCAGATGCGCTGGTACAAATCCGCGCGGCTGGAGAACGGGCGGTGGTCGATGCGTACGAGAACATCTCCCGGTGCCAGTCCGGCACGTTCGGCCGGGCTGCCGGGGATCACCCCCGCGACGACCAGGCGATTGGGAAACGCCTGGCAGAACAGGCCGAGCCAGGCCCGCCGCAAGCGCGAGGTACGGCGCCCGTATCGTAGCAACTCGTCGGCGAACTCGTAGTAGCACTCGGCCGGAATCGACAGGCTCGCTCGGCCGACGGCGGCGAGATTCAGCGAAACGACGCCCACGAGTTCTCCGGCGGCGTTGCACACCGGGCCGCCGCCTAGTCCCGGATTGGGACAGGTGAGCCACAGGGCCCTCTCGAGGCGGTATTCCCAGTACGCATCGAACGGCTCCAGACTCGTCACGGCTCCGGTCGCGCAGCGGCGCTCGTCGCCGCCGACGCTGGCGACGACGAATGCGTCTTCGCCGACCTTGATCCGGTTGGATCCCCCCGGTGCGATGGGAAACACCGTTTCCATGTCGGCGCGGACGACGGCGATTCCAGTCGCGAAATCGTGCGCGATCAGCTCGCCGGAGGCCGTCTTCCCTTCGATGTCGGTCACCCGCACGCGCGCGGCGCCCACGACCACGTAGCTGACCGTCAGCACGAGACCGTCGCCGACGACCGTGCCCGAGCCGAAGCGGCTGGTGCCGAGCACCGGAGCCGAGGCGTGGTCCGGCGGGATGTCGGCCGCAACGGTCACGGTCGAACGCGCCACGCGGTGCAGCAGCTCGAGAGCCCCGTCCACGCGGCTGACTCTAACCCGGAGCGACGGCAGGCGCGAAAGCGCCTCGAATGGCTCGCGGCCATGCAGAGCTGCAGTTGACCCCGGTGCCGCAATGTCTCACGGTGCGCACTGGCACGTGAGGCGGCGAGTGAGCGGCGAACGCATGCTTCGTTCCGGCACGGAGACAGAACTAGCACCGGCGGTCCTGATCGAGCGGCACCGCGGCCGTCCCGGTGCGTTCGTTCTCGATCGGTCGGGGCGCGACTCGTGGTCGTTCGCCGGAGAACGGCCGGTTCGCAGGCTCGTCGTCGAGGCCGGCGGCCGAACCCGCGTGTGGAACGGGAGGCGGTGGCAGCCGGTCGATCGCGATCCGATCGAGGCGATCGCGGCGTTCGTCCGCAACGAGGAGGCCCAGCCGATCGGCGCCTTGCGCTCGCTCGAGCCGCCCGCGGTCCTGCCCCGGACGGTCGGGTATCTCGCCTACGACCTCGGCCGCTTCATCGAGGACGTGCCGCGAGCCGGGCCGGACCCGGTGGGCGCCCCGCTCGCCGTGCTGTCGACGTACGCGCGGGTCGATGCATGGCATCCCGCCAGCGGCCGAATCGAGCGTATCGTGTTCGAGTCCGCCCGGCGCTCGATGCCGCCACCGCCCGAGCCGGCCACGGCGGCGCAAGCCCCTGCGCTGGACGAGGCGGCGTACCGGCGCGGCTTCGCCCGGATCCAGAGCGCAATCGAGGCGGGTGAGATCTACCAGGCCAATCTTGCACGGGCCATGGTGCTCGACTTCGACGGCGATCCTCTCGAGACCTACCGGCGCTTGCGCGCTCGCCAGCCGGTTCCCTGGGGAGCCTACCTGGACGTGACACCCTGGCGGATCCTCAGCAATTCGCCCGAGTGCTTCCTGTGGATCGATGGGGACACGATCCGAACCTTTCCGATCAAGGGCACGCGCCCCCGCGGTAGTTCCTCCGAGGAAGACGAGCGGCTCAAACGAGAACTCGAGAGCGACGAGAAAGAAAACGCCGAGCACTTGATGATCGTAGATCTCGAGCGCAACGACCTCGGCCGCGTGTGTGAAGTCGGTTCGGTGACCGTACCCGAACTCGCCCGCGTCCACACGTTCTCGACGCTGCACCATCTCGTTTCCGAAGTACGCGGCCGGCTGCGTCCCGGCGTCGGGCTGGACGACGTTTTGCGTGCGACCTTTCCGGGCGGCTCGATCACGGGCGCCCCGAAGATCCGGGCCATGGAGATCATCGCCGAAGTCGAGCCGTTCGACCGCGGCGTGTACACGGGTGCGGTCGGCTGCTTCAACGGTGAGCGAAGCGTCGCCCTCAACATCGCCATCCGTACGGCCGTCGTTTCCGCGGGTCGCATCTACTATTTCACTGGAGGAGGAATCGTCGCCGACTCGAACGTCGAGGCCGAGTATCGCGAGACACAGACCAAGGCGCTCGCGTTCCTCGAAAGTCTCGGTGCCGAGAGCGCGCTCGAGCGGGTGGCTGCACGGTAGCAATGAGCGTTTACTGCTTTCTCAACGGCCGTTACGTCGACGTGCGTGAGGCGAGCATCTCGGCCCTCGATCGCGGCTTTCTGTTCGGCGAAGGTCTGTTCGAAACCTGGCGCACCTACCAGGGCCGTCCGTTCGCCATCGAGGAGCACCTTCGGCGGATGAACCGGTCGGCGCGCGCCCTCGGCATTCCGTTCGATCCCAACGAGCCCTGGCGGGCGCGGACCCTGCGACTTTCGCGGCTCAACGGCATGACCGGTCGCAGCGGTGCCGTGCGACTGACGGTCAGCCGCGGCGCCGGGCCGGTCACGCTCATTCCCGAGGGCGTTCGCCGGCCGACCAGGCTGATGTTGTTCCGGCCTCTCGAACCCGGCCTCGGGCGAGCGCGGCGAGAAGGAGTGGCGGTCCATCTGCATCCGTTCGGGGCCGGGGTCCATCCCGGCTTGCGACAGATCAAGACCGTCAACTACTTGCCCGCAGTGATCGCACGCAGCGAGGCGCGCAAGCGCGGCTGCTTCGAATCGCTCTACCGGCTCGACGACGGCACCATCCTCGAAGGTACGACGAGCAACATCTTCATCGTTCGGCGCGGCCGGCTGTTGACCAGCCCGGTGGCGGCCGGCGTGCTTCCGGGGGTCACCCGAGGTCTTGTCCTGAGAATCGCCGGGAAGGTCGTCGAAACACGCGAGACGCGCCTGCGCGACTCGGACTTGCTCGGTGCCGACGAAGCGTTCCTGACTTCTTCGACGATCGAAGTGCTCCCGGTCGTCCGCGTGGGACGCCGGCGCATCGGCGACGGCCGTCCCGGCCCGCTCACCCGCGAGCTGCAGCGCCGCTACCGGGAGCTCGTCGCTCGCCGCCTCGATCTGCCGGTGGATCGTCTAGGCGACTGACCGAGTCTCTCAGCCGCCGGCTAGAAGCAAGACGACGGCCGCCACGGTAGCGACTAGAACGGCCCACAGCCCGTCCGTCTTGAAGCTCGGCTTGCCCGTCGAAGTCGCCTCGAAAGTCCACACCCCGATGCCCACCGGCACCATCAGCGCAAGCAGCGCCCAAGGCAGGCCGCGGCCCATCGGCCCATCGGCCGCGCCGGCCAGCAAGCGCCACTCCACCGCGAACACCAAGACGGCCAGCAGCAGGATGCGGGGCAGCCTCCGCGCCAACCCGGCCGGGCGCTCGACCGAAGATGCTGGGTCCTTCATTGCGGACATCCACCCCCCTCGTCATACTGGCACGGGCTGGATTCTGGATCGATGAAAGCGGACGACCTCGAGGCGATGCATGCGGTTGAGACGAACCACTGGTGGTTCGTCGGCAAGCGCATGTTGTTCGAGCGACTGCTCTTCGATCGCTTGCGGATCAGAAACCCGCAGATTCTCGACGTCGGATGCGGCACCGGAGGCTCGGCCTGGACCTTCGCCACGTACGGGCACGTCTACGGCTGCGATCGCAGCCTGGTCGCCCTTCGGCTGGCGCGACGAAGCGGCCTGTGCGACCTGGTCGCCGCCGACGCCGAAGTCCTGCCGTTCGACAGCGAACGTTTCGACGTAGTCTTGGCGTTCGACATCGTCGAACACGTCGACGACGACCGCGCCATGCTGGCCGAGCTCGGCCGGGTGGTACGACCGGGCGGCGCCATCGCCATTCACGTACCGGCATGGCCGGCCCTTTGGAGCGGTCACGACGAGGTCCTCGGTCACCGCCGCCGCTACACGCGAGCGACGTTGCGCGAAGCGATCACTGCCGCCGGGCTGCGGATCGAGTACCTCGGTTGGGCGAGCACGACGATTCTGCCGGCGGCGGCCGCGGCGCGCGTGCTGAGACCGCTGCTGCCCTCGCGCGGCGACCGCGCCGACCTCTACCCGCTTCCCCGGCCGCTCAATCGGTTGATGATCGGGGTCTACGCCCTCGAGGCGCGTATCGCCCAGTGGCCGGGCCTGCCGATCGGACTGTCGCTGGCGGCGATCGCCGTACGCTGACCCGTATCTATTTAGAACGAAGGCTCGCCGGTTGCGCCCCGGCAGTGGCACCGATCCGCCTCGCTGCGCGCCGGCGCCCAGCGACACGGGCGGCGATCAGGACGAGCTCCAGCAGCATCCCGGCACTGTCGCGGACGAGCCGGACACGACTCGCCGGCCGGTTGTACCAGCGCACCGGCTGCTCGCACAGCCGCAGCCCCTGCCGGCGTGCCTCGGCGATGAGTTCGACGTCGAACGCAAAGCGATTCGACCTGAGCGGCGCGAGCAGCTCGGGCAACACCTCAGCGCGAAACGCTTTGAAACCGCACTGAGTGTCGGGCATCGCCGCCAATCCGAGCAGCCGCACGAACAGGTTGAACGTTCGTCCCATCCACTCCCGGTGGGCACGCTGGTGCACCACGATTTGCGACTGCTCGCGGGCGCGGGTTCCCACGACCACGTCGCAGCGGCCGAGCAGCTCGAGCGCGGTGGCAATCTCTTCGGGCGGCGTCGACAAGTCGGCATCCGTGAACAAGACGCGGCGGCCTCGCGCAGCCCGCAGCCCGGTGCGTACGGCGAACCCTTTGCCGCGGTTGGGCCGGTAGGCCACGAGCCGAACGCGCGGGTCGCCCTCGGCGCGCTGGCGCACGATCGAGGGCGTAGCGTCGGTGCTGCCGTCGTCGACGACGACGATTTCCCATTGCAGCCCGGCCGACTCGAGCCATTCGGCGAGGCGGTCGAGACAATCCGCGATCTGCTCGGCTTCCATGTAGGCCGGCACCACGACCGACACTTCCGGCTGCGCGCGCTTTCGTTTCACGGCAGATCGAAGACGAACATCGACCCGGCGCGGGCGACGGGCTCGAGCTGTTGCAGCCACGTGTAGGTCCCCGAAGGCACCCAGCGCATGCGCCCCCGCCAGTACCAGAAGTAGGGACGCCCCATTAGAAAGGATGCTGAAACGGCCGCCGGGCCGTGCGAGGCACCGCGCTCGAGCGGCCGAAACGCGATGCCATAGGTACGCGGGTCGACGCGCCCGAAGTAAGCGAGTTGAATGACCTTCAGATCGTGGTCCTTCATATACTCGCGCAAGCGAATGAGATCCTGACCCCAGTCGATATTAGAGTCGATGAGCCAGCGGTGCCCTTCTTCGGGGCCCCCGGCGAGTTCGTTGAAGTATTGAAGGTAGCGTGGAGCGACGGCCGCCGTTCCCGCCACCAGCCACACTGCGCCGGCCGCAGCGACCAAGCCCGCGGCACGCGCCCGCCCGCTTCGCCGCAGGCCCTCGAGCGCACGCCCGAGCCATGCGCCCCCGCCGACGATCAGCAGCGGGTAGGCGGGAAGCACGTGGCGCACACCGATCTGCAGCGAGTTGAACAGCGCGTTGGCGGCAAACACGACGACCACCGGTATGAACAAACAGTAGTCGCGCCGGCCGGGCGAACGGCCCACGAGCCACGCCCCGAGGGCGACGAGGGAAGCGATGACGATCGGTAGCGGTGTCTTGAGCAAGAAAGCGACGAGGTGGTAGTACCACCAGCCCTCGCTCGAGAGCCGACCGGCGAGAAAGTACGAGGGGTCACTCTGCTTGCCGACGTTGAGAATCATGTCGATGCCCTCGATCAGGGCGATCGGCAGAGGTAGGCGCAACCAGGGAGCGGCCCCGGCCACGGCCGCCAGCGTTCCTCGCGGATCGAGCTTCGCCGTGGAAAGCGGCGCCAGGGTTCCCTCGAAGCCGTACCCTGCATTGACGACCAGGCAGGCCACCGCCATCGCCAGCACGAACAATCCGGGCCAACGCGTCCACGACTCGTCCTCGCGACGCGCGGACTCGACCGCGCGCACTGCGACGCAGGCAAGCAGGGCCATGCCGAGGACGAACGCGGACAGTTTGAGCAGCGTGGCGGCGCCGATCACGAAGCCGGCGGCGACCGCCGACGCGCGCGTTCCACGTTCGAGCATCCACCACAAGGCGAAGGCACTCGCGGTGAATCCGAGCGCTCCGGCCAGATCGAGGGTAACCAGATGGCCGTGGGCGAGCAGATTCGGCGAGAACGCGAACAAGAACGTCGCCGACAGCGCCGCGGTCCTTCCGTACAGGACGTCACCCCACCAGAAGACGAGCGCCCCGAGCACGACCGCGAGAAGCACGATCGCCGAGCGCGCCCGGACGAACAGCTCGTGGTAGTGATCGCGGTTGCGCCGCTCGAGCAGATACCCCATTCCCCAAGCGGGCATGTCCGGCTCGGGATCGAACGCCGGCGGACGGCTCAGCAGCGTTGCAGCCGCGATCATGCGGGTCCACGGCGGGTTGATTGGATCGGGACGAAAGTCGCCGGTGTAGAGGTAGTAGAGCCCTACGGGCAGGTGGACGAACTCGTCGATCGTGACCGAGTCGCGCCGGGCGGCAAACAGAGCCTGCGCTGCGAATACGGCGAGCAGCATGCCCGCGGCGATCCGGCTCCCGCGCCCTGTCCGCTCAGAGCCCACCGGGATCGACTCCGAGGTCTTTGAGCGCCTGTCCGATGCGCCGGTTTTCGGGGTCGAGGCGCGCGGCGCGCTCAAGGTGCATGATCGCCTCGTTGCGATGGCCGCGGCGGGCGAGCCGATAGCCGAGAACCAAGCGGACCGACGCCTCGCGTCGGGGCGGCAGTCCCAAGGAAAGGAGTCGCCCGTACAGATCCATCCCATCGTCGACGCGGCCAATCGCGAAGAGAAACGTACCGAAGGCATCGATCGCAGTGGCGCGATCCACCGGCCACGGCCAACGCCGCTCGGGCAGCGCGACGCGAGCCTTGGTGCGCTCGTTGAACTCCGGCCACGCACGGTGCGCCCGCTCGATCGCCGCCTCGTGCCCATCGCGCCGCACGAAGATCACCGCCGTCTCGTCGTAGTAGACCGGCTCCCACGCCGGATCTCTCCACAACGCATAAATCAGCGGCCTGCGATTTCCCCACCGGTGGAACAGCAGCACCGTATTGATGCCGAATCGCTCGGCCTCGGCGCGCCAGCGAGCCGGGTTGCCGAGCGCCGACATGTACTGGGAGAAAAACTCGGTGTCGTACACTTCGAGGCGGCCGTCGATGAACACGCCACCGGGCGCCGCCGGACTCCACGTCAGATAACCGCCGGCCGTGAGATCGTTGTACGCCGGACCCGGCAATTCGGTCTCCCGCGCAAAGCGTGCCGCCTCGATCGGAAAGTTCGAGGCGAACACCCCGAC
>CAZQYE010000050.1:10622-10889 GCA_964597375.1 uncultured Myxococcales bacterium | reverse complement strand
TGTCGAGAACCGAGTACGGCCGGAAGTACATGTTCGCGTCGCCGGTGAGTGCGAATCGAACCGGTACCGTGTCGGTCGGACTTGGCGCCGTCTTCACGCGCCCGACGGGGCTCGTGTCGGTGCCTTGGGTGAATCGGTAGTAATACGTCGTGGCCGGGGTGAGACCGCCCACGTCGATCTTCACGGTGCCGTCGGCACCGCTGGCTGGAGTCGCGCTCGACGTGTGGACGATCGTTCCAAAAGCGGAATCCGTGGCGACCTCGAGAG
>CAZQYE010000050.1:1317-10612 GCA_964597375.1 uncultured Myxococcales bacterium | reverse complement strand
TTCGGGTCGGGGGCACGGGTCCAGAAGACGACGGCCGTGTCCGTCGCATCGCCGGCGGCGACGCCTTCGGTAAACGCCGTCGTCGGCGGCTGGGGATTCCCGAGCACGTTCGCATGGTCCGCGACCGTCGCCGCAAAGTCTGTTACGCAGCGCATGAACCGCAGCAGCGGCGGAATCGTATTGTTGACGCTGCCTCCTGCGGCGCGGTTGTATACTGCCGCCGTAGCCAAATCGCACGGCTCGCCGAACACTAGGTCGGGGGATGAGACCGCCAGCATGCTGCATCCGGCGAGGACCTTCTTTTCGAACTTCTCGAGGGACTTCGTAGAGTCGGCCAGGACCTTTGCGTCCGGGCACGCCTCGGTGATCTTTCCTTTTTCGCGAAGGAGCTGGCACTTGCTCATCGAACTCAGCCGCTTCTTCAAGAACGAGCCCGCCGACTTGCTGATCTTCTTCAGGCAGGAGGAATCCATCGTGCCGGCGCTCGGGTAGATCGCCGCAACCAGCGCGTCGGCGTTCGCCGGTACGTTATCGGCGTCCTGTGAGGGTGCGGTCACGCACGCCACCAGCGAGGCGACGTCCGTTGCGCTGTCGCATGCCGGTCCAAGCGGAGGAAGCGCGCCGGTGCATTTCTTGGAAAGCTGCTTGTTGAGTTTATCGGCGGCCTTCGCGAGCAGGTTCGCGGTCTTGGCATCGGTGACGGCACCGTCGGCCGGCCGGCAGTTTTCGGTATCGGGAATCTTCCCGTCGGCCTTGAGCTGCTCGCATTTCGAAATCGCTTTCCAGCGCTGCGAAACGTACTTTGGGATGCTCTTGGTCAATGCCATCACGCACGCGTCCCCCGCCGCATGCGCTCGATGCGGCACCGACGCCACCGGTAGGGCCAGTGCGCAAACGAACACGGACAACCACAGCAGGCATTTCTTCGTCATGATTAGACTCCTCCCATTTTGGGGCAGATAAGCGGCGGTAGCGTAACACGCTGTGCTTCAAGGCGTCAAGAACAAAATCGCGGGGTTCGGGGCCGGGCCGGCAGCCCCGGCGCCTGTGCGATTTGGCGACCGGTAAGGCGCGATACCCACCCGGGGGAGAACCGGAACTCCCGGCCGCGCCGGAGCCGGGGAACCGGGCGTTGCATATCGGCCGCGATTGCTGGAAGAAAGCGCGGTGAACGGGGACGAGATTCGCATCGGCGTTTCGACCTGTCTTCTCGGCGAGAACGTTCGCTACGACGGCGGCCACAAGCGGCACCACCTGATCACCGACGTTCTGGCTGCCCATGTGACGTTGGTGCCGGTATGTCCCGAAGTGGAACTCGGCATGGGCGTGCCGCGCGAGCCGGTCCGCTTGGTCCGAGACGAATCGCGAGTGCGCATGATCGGAACGAAGTCCGGCAGGGATTTTTCCGCGGACGTGCGCCGTTACGCCGGCCGCCGGGTGCGGGAGCTCGGGCGCTTGGCTCTCGACGGCTACATTCTCAAGAAAGGTTCACCGAGTTGCGGGATGGAGCGCGTGCGAACCTACACGCCGGCCGGCGTGCCGGCACCTGGGGGGCGCGGGCTGTTCGCCGAGGCATTGCTCAGCCGCATGCCGCTGCTGCCCGTCGAAGAGGAGGGGCGACTGAGTGATCCCGAACTGCGCGAAAACTTCATCGAGCGGGTATTTGCGCACCACCGGCTGCGGGCGGTGCTGTCGGGCCGCTGGCGAATCGCCGATCTCGCCGGGTTCCATGCACGTGAAAAGCTGTTGCTGATGGCACACGACCCGGCAGCGCAAAAACGACTCGGCCGATTGGTCGCCGACGCCAAGGCGGCCCGCCGGCAGGAAGTCGCCGACGGCTACCGGCGGGGATTCATGCAGGCGCTTGCGCGCCGAGCCACCCGACGGAAACACGTCAACGTGCTCCAGCACGCGCTCGGCTACTTCAAGAGACAGCTCGAGCCGGCCGACAAGGTCGAGTTTCTGGAGACGGTCGAGAGCTTCCGCAAGGGCCTGGTGCCGCTGATCGTTCCGATCACGTTGCTTCGCCACTACGTTCGCCGTTTCGGCGTCGAGACCCTTGCGGGGCAGACGTACCTCGAACCGCATCCCAAAGAGCTGATGCTGCGCAATCACGCTTAAGAGGTTTCGATGTGAGCGACGTGGGCGGCCGCGAAGCGGCTGATCGAGTGGTGGTCACCGGCGGGACCGGCCTGGTCGGCCGTCGCCTCGTGGACGACCTGCGCGAGTCGGGGGTCGCGGTGACGGTGTTGTCCCGGGGCGCGGCGGGCGTCCTTCCAACCGGTGTCACCCGGGTGGCCGTGGCGTACGACCGGGGGATCGACCCGGAGTTGCTCGCGGATGCCGGTTCGCTGGTGCATCTGGCGGGCGCGGGCGTTGCCGAAGGGCGGTGGACTCCTGCGCGCCGCCGCGTGATCCGGGATTCGCGAGTCGAGTCGGCGCGCGCCCTGGTGCGGGCGATCGCCGACTTGCCGCAGGCCCGCCGGCCCCGAGCGCTCGTCTCGGCCTCTGCGGTCGGTATCTACGGAGACCGCGGGGACGAAATCCTGACCGAAGCGAGCGATCCCGGCAGTGGTTTTCTGGCGGAAGTCTGCAAGGAGTGGGAAGCTTCGGTACTTGCCGCCGGCCGACTGGGCGTGCGAGTCGCCGTTTTGCGTTTCGGGATGGTCCTTGCACGCGACGGAGGAGCGCTGGCACGCCTCGTCCCATTGTTTCGGCTTGGTCTCGGGGGCCGAGTCGGCAGCGGGCGGCAGTGGGTGAGCTGGATCCACGTTGCAGATCTTTCCCGCATGATTCGGTGGGCTTTGGCTCCGAGCGGCCCGCGTGGGGTGGTCAACGCGGTGGCCCCCGGCGCGGTTCGCAACAGCGAGTTCACTCGCTGCCTGGCCCGCGAGCTCAGGCGTCCGGCTCTGTTGCCGGCTCCGGCGTTTGCCCTGCGGGTGGCGCTCGGAGAGATGGCGAGCGTGCTCTTGAGCAGCCAACGGGTGGTTCCCGAGGTCGCCGAGCGAGGCGGGTTTACATTCCGATATGGCAATTTGTCCGAAGCTCTCCGCGACCTCATCAGCGCGGAGAGCGCCCGCCGGCCCCGAGAGCCTCGACGTGGGTGAGAAAGGCCCGCGACTTCAGCGGCCGCGTGAGATGCAGATCTAGGAGGCGGTCGAGCAGTCGCGTCGCGAGGGCGGCGATCTCGGCGGGCGCGCCGGCCACGGGCCGGCTCCGGGCTGCGCGCAAGTAGGCGAGCAGAGGCTCCTCGATGACCCGGCGGCTCGGCTTGAAGCGGGGATCGGCCGGGTCGAGACCCACCCGTTCGGCCTCGTGGCGGGCGCAGATCACACCGCTGCCGCGCTCGTCGAGGATCGGTCTCGTAGCTGCTCCCGCCGGTGCACCGCAAAGACCGCAGCGGTCGAAGTCCGGGGTCCACCCGGCGTGCTCGAGCAGCCGCAGGACGAAGTGGTGGGCGTGGGGTTCGACGGACGGCGCGTCGGAGAACGCTTCGAGTGTTTCCACCAACAGCCGGTACACGTCGGGGCACGGGTCGTGGTCGGCGGTCATGCGCTCGGTCAGCTCGTTGGCGTAACACGCCCAGCCGTAGACCTGGGGGTCCGAGGCGAGATGCTGGTGGTCGCGGAGAAGCCTGCACTCGTGCAAGAACATCAGCTCCGAAGCCGGGCGCTGCGTCATTCGGACGGTGACTTGCTGGAACGGCTCGAGCACGGGGCCGGCAAAGCGCCTGCGCGAGCGCCGAGCGCCGCGCGCAATGCCCGAAACCTTGCCGCAGGCCTGCGTCAGCAGTACGGCGATCCAGTCCGAGTCGCCGAAGGCCCGGCGCCGCAGTACCAGCGCGTCCGTGCGAATTTCTTCCGCCACGCCTGGCAAGCTACCGCGAACCAAGGCGATTTTCATCGGCCCGCTGCCTGCTCCTCGGGTTGACAACCGGGAAAAGCGTTCCTAAGTAGCAAGCGCTTACGCACTCGATCCCCCAAGACGATGGCGAAGAAAGCGCACCCGAAGAAACGCGGCAAGAGCGCCACCGGCTCTTCCGAGCGCAGTGGTAACGGCGCCGCGACTAGCGACGGTTTCGAAGAAGCCGCCGTGGCGGAAAGCGCCGCTGCCGAGAGCCTCGAGCAACGATTGGCCCAGCTCGAGCAGGAACTCGAGGAGCTCAGGGCCCAGGCCGACGAGTACCAGGACCGGCTCCTTCGCAGCCAGGCGGAGTTACAGAACGTTCTCAAGCGCCATGAACGCGACCGCGCCGAGCGGGCCCGCTATGCTGCCGAGCCGCTCGCGCGCGATCTGCTGCCGGTCGTAGACGACCTAGAGCGGGCCGTCTCCCACGCCGGAGAAGGGAGCGGCAACGTCGTCGAAGGTGTCGAGCTCGTCCTCAAGGGTCTGCTTGCAGTGCTCGAGCGCCACGGGGTCGAGCGGATCAAGGCTCTCGGAGAGCCGTTCGATCCGAACCAGCACGAGGCCGTGCAGATGGTCGAGAGCGCCGAGAAGGAGCCGAACACGGTGATCGAGGAGCACCGGGCCGGCTACCGCTTGCACGACCGGCTTCTCAGGCCGGCGATGGTTGCGGTCGCGCGGGCCCCGGCCGCAGCGGATGCAGCAGAGGGGGGAAAAAACGGCGAATAGCCGATTGCGCCTTGCCACTCGGGGAAAGGTGCTTATTCAAGGAGGTGGCGCGCCCGCCGGGGCGCCTGCATTCGACCCGGACCACACCGGAGAGAGTCTTCAAAGAACGATTTTTCCGGCCTGCGGGCCGACGGAGCGTGAGGCATGGGCAAGGTAATTGGAATCGACCTCGGAACCACCAACTCGTGTGTGGCGGTTCTCGAGGGGGGAAACCCAACGGTCATCGCCAACAGTGAAGGCGGACGGACGACCCCCTCGGTCGTCGCCCTCAACGACAAGGGGGAGCGTCTGGTGGGGCAGATCGCCCGGCGCCAGGCGGTGACGAATCCGGAAAACACGATTTTCGCCGTCAAGCGTCTGATCGGACGTCGCTACTCGGACGCTGAGATCGAGAAGGCCAAGAAGGTTCTGCCGTACAAGATCGTGGAGGCGGACAACGGTGCCGCGTACGTCGTTCTCGGCGACAAACCGCGCAGTCCGGCCGAGATTTCCTCGTGGATCCTGCAGAAGATGAAGCAGACCGCGGAGGACTATCTCGGCGAGAAGGTGACCGACGCCGTCATCACGGTTCCCGCCTACTTCAACGACAGCCAGCGGCAGGCCACCAAGGACGCCGGGACGATCGCCGGGCTCAACGTCCTGAGAATCATCAACGAACCGACGGCGGCGTCCCTCGCATACGGTCTCGACAAGAAAGGCGATCGCAAGATCGCCGTCTTCGACCTCGGCGGTGGCACGTTCGACATTTCGATCCTCGAGCTCGGGCAGGGCGTGTTCGAGGTGAAGTCGACGAACGGCGATACGTACCTTGGAGGCGAGGACTTCGACCAGGCGATCATCGATTACCTGTGCGATGAGTTCAAGAAGGACCAGGGAATCGATCTGCGCGGCGATCGCATGGCGCTTCAGCGCCTGAAGGAAGCCGCCGAGAAGGCCAAGTGTGAGCTGTCGAGCGCGCAGGAGACCGACATCAATCTGCCGTTCATCACGGCCGATCAGAGCGGTCCCAAGCACATGAACATCAAGCTCACGCGCTCGAAGCTCGAGGCGTTGTGTGCCGGTCTCCTCGATCGTCTCGACGGGCCGTGTCACCAGGCGCTCAAGGACGCCGGCTTGAGCCCCTCGGACATCGACGAGGTGATTCTCGTCGGCGGCATGACCCGGATGCCCGCCGTGCAGGAGCGGGTCACGAAGATCTTCGGTCGCGAACCCCACAAGGGCGTGAATCCCGACGAGGTCGTCGCGATCGGCGCCGCGATCCAGGCCGGCGTCCTGGCTGGCGAGGTCAAGGACGTCCTGTTGCTCGACGTCACGCCGCTCTCCCTCGGCATCGAGACGCTCGGCGGTGTGTTCACCAAACTCATCGAGAAGAACACGACGATTCCGACGCAGAAGAGCCAGATCTTCTCGACCGCCGAGGACAACCAGCCGGCGGTGTCGATCAAGGTGTACCAAGGCGAACGAGAGATCGCGGCGCACAACAAGCTGCTCGGCCAGTTCGACTTGACGGGGATCCCGCCGGCCCCGCGCGGCGTGCCCCAGATCGAGGTGTCGTTCGACATCGACGCGGATGGCATTCTCCACGTGTCGGCCAAGGACAAAGGAACCGGCAAAGAGCAGTCGATCCAGATCAAGTCCGACAGCGGCCTGACCAAGGAAGAGATCGAACGCATGGTCAAGGACGCGGAGATGCACGCGGCCGAGGACCACAAGCGGCGCGAGACCGTCGAGGCCCGCAACAACCTCGATGCGCTCATCTACCGCATCGAGAAGAACCTCGACGAGCTCGGCAGTGATCTCGATTCCGACGTGGCCGAAGAAGTGAAGAAGGCGATCGAGGTCGCCAAGCCGGTCCTCGATTCCGACGACATCGACAAGATCAAGGCGGCCACCGAGGAGCTCGAGAAGAAGTCGCACAAGCTGGCCGAGGCGCTCTACAAGAAAGCGCAGGCTGAAGCCGCGGCCGGTCAGGCGGCGCAATCGGGCAACGGCGCGGATGCCGGTGGCAAGGCCGAAGGCGGCGGTTCGGACGACGATACCGTGGTCGATGCCGACTTCGAGGAGGTCAAGCCGAACTGATACGAGGAGAGCCGCGAAGCACCACGGCCTGTGATGGCGCAAAAGCCTCCTCCTCGCTCGGGGTGGAGGCTTTTGCACGCCTGTCGTATGGTGAATTTGTCGGCGCGAAGAGAGACGAACGGTGGCCAAGCGCGACTACTACGACATCTTAGGCGTTTCTCGTGATGCCTCGCTCGAGGACATCAAGAAGGCCTACCGCGCGCTCGCTCTGAAGTACCATCCGGATCGCAATCCCGACAACAAGGAAGAAGCCGAAGCGCGGTTCAAGGAGGCGAGTGAAGCCTACCAGGTCCTGTCCGATCCGGAGAAACGCTCGCAGTACGACCGCTTCGGCCACGCCGCATTCGAAAACGGCCAGGGATTCGGAGGGTTCGACTTCGGCGCGGGCTTCGGCGCCGGCGCGTCGATCTTCGAGGACGTTCTCGGGGACCTCTTCGGCGACTTCTTCGGCGGCGGCCGGCGATCGAGCAGGCGCCGCGGAATGCGGGGCGACGACCTGCGTTACGACCTCGAGATCGATTTCGAAGAGGCCGTGCGCGGCACCGAGAGACAGATTTCCGTGCCCCGGACCGTCACCTGTTCGGCTTGCGGCGGCAGCGGGTCGAAGGCCGGCACCCATCCGGAAACCTGCCCTGCGTGTCGCGGTAGTGGTCAGGTGCGATTTCAGCAGGGCCTGTTCCAGATCGCCAAGACCTGCGGCCAGTGCAACGGCAGCGGCCAAGTGATCCGCACTCCGTGTCCGACATGCCGGGGAAGCGGCGTCTCGCGCGAGATGCGCAGCATCAAAGTGAAGATTCCTCCAGGCGTCGACGACGGATCCCGCCTCAAGCTTCGGGGCGAAGGGGAGTCGGGTTATCACGGAGGCCCCACGGGGGACCTCTACGTGGTCGTCCACGTCCGCCCGCACGAGATCTTCTCGCGCGAGGGCAACCACATCATCTGTGAGATGCCGATTTCGATGGTGCAGGCAGCGCTAGGGGCCAAGGTCGACGTACCGACGCTCGATGGGGTGGTCAAGATGACGATTCCGGCCGGCACACAGACCGGCAAGCTGTTTCGCCTGAAGGGCAAAGGCGCCCCCGATCTTCGTAGCGGCAGGCGCGGGGACCAAATCGTTCGCATCATCGTCGAGACGCCGCGCAACCTCACGCGCCGGCAGAAAGAGCTGCTCGAGGAGTTCGACGCCGCCGGTGAGGATTCCGGGCGCTCGATGGTATCGGACTTCGCACGCAAGGCCCGCGAGTTCTTCGGTTGATCGCCCGTGCGCACTCTGGCCAGCACCGGCGAGTTCTCCTTCATCGATGCAATTGAGCGGATCGCCGGCAGCGGCGGCGGACGAGTCGTCGTCGGAATCGGCGACGACGCCGCCGTGGTGCGTACCGGCGGGCGAGCCGCCGTCAGTACGGACACGCTGACAGAGGGCGTGCACTTCGAGCGCGACTGGCTGTCGCCTGCGGCGCTCGGCCGCCGCGCTTTTCGGGTCGCCGTCTCCGACCTCGCGGCGATGGGCTCAGGCGCCGACTATGTCCTGTTGTCCCTCACGCTCGCGCCCTCGCTGCCGATTGGCGATGCCCGCGCGATCGTGCGCGGGCTTGTGCGGGACGCCTCCGCCTGCGGCGCCCGGCTCATAGGCGGCAACGTCTCGCGGGGTCCTTTGGTGGCGCTGACCGTCACCGTGATCGGGAACGCCCGCGGCCGGGTCGTTACGCGCGGCGGCGCACGGCCGGGAGAGCTCATCGCGGTGACGGGGACCCTCGGGGACGCTTCCGCCGGAGTCGAGCTTCTCGCGGCCGGCCGGCGCGCGGGGGCCTTGGTCTGCGCGTACCGGCGGCCGCCGCTGCGTCTCGACCTGGGCCGGGCGCTTGCGCGCCGTGGCCTTGCCACGGCGATGATCGACGTTTCGGACGGATTCGCCCAGGACCTCGGTCACCTGTGCCGGTCCTCGGGATGCAGCGCCAGGGTCGACGTCGAGGCGCTGCCCCTGTCCGGGGCGCTCCGAAAAAACCGTGACTTGCTGCAACACGACGTTCTCGACTACGCGCTCGGCGGAGGCGAAGACTACGAGTTGCTGTTTTGCCTTTCCGACCGCCGGGCGCTTGCGCGCGCCCAACGGATTTGCCGGCGCCGCGGCGTTCGACTAACCGTAGTCGGCACGATCGACAGCCGCCGGCCGGGCATGGTCACGGATGCAGCCGGGCGCAAGCTCGCCGCGGGCTACGATCACTTTACGGGCAGGCGATGAGACCGGAGGACATCCGCGAACTTCTCGAACGCGTCGCCAGCGGCGAGCTGGCCCCCGGCGAGGCGTTCGATCGCCTTCGCTCGCTTCCTTTTACGGACATCGGTGTCGCCCGTGTAGACAGCCACCGCGAGCTGCGGAGCGGCATTCCCGAAGTCGTCTACGGGGCCGGCAAGTCGGCCGAAGAAGTCGTCGCGATCGCCAAGGAGATCGTCGGCGCCGGCCAGCGCCTGCTCGTTACCCGCTTGGATGCCGACAAGGCCGAGGCCCTTCGCGCCGCCATCAAGGACGTGCGCTACAATCCGCGTGCGCGCACGGCCGTCGTCAAGCCTGTCTCTTATACAC
>CAZQYE010000050.1:0-1307 GCA_964597375.1 uncultured Myxococcales bacterium | reverse complement strand
TCAAGCAACCGGGGGCGGCGACGGAGCCCGGCGCCGGACCAGTCGCCGTGCTTTCGGCCGGCACCGCAGATGGCCCCGTCGCTGAGGAGGCGATCGAGACCCTCGACTTCCTCGGTGTTCCAACGGTCGTCCTGCGCGACGTCGGGGTTTCGGGAATTCAT
This sequence comes from uncultured Myxococcales bacterium, assembly GCA_964597375.1. GTDB lineage: Bacteria > Desulfobacterota > Binatia > UBA1149 > SPBQ01 > CAZQYE01. Next base: position 1,146 of record CAZQYE010000050.1, on the reverse strand, counting down.
CGCCTGCTCGCCAGCCGCGAGACGCTCGAATCAGCGCGCGTCGCCATTGTCGTCGCCGGCATGGAAGGGGCCCTTCCGAGCGTCGTTGGAGGTTTGACCTCGATCCCCGTGATCGCGGTCCCGACGAGCGTCGGCTACGGAGCGAGCTTCGGGGGACTGGCTGCTCTTCTTGCGATGATGAACTCGTGCGCTGCGGGCGTGACCGTGGTGAACATCGACAACGGTTTCGGCGCCGCCGTGGCCGCCGCGATGATCGTACGCTCCGTCCGGCGGCCTTGAACGGCCGCCTACTCCCCGGCCGGTTCGGGCCAGTCGACTTCGGCTCGGGCGAACGTGTCCTCGGAGAAGAGCGCGCCTGGAACCTGTTCGAGGACGCGCCATCGCAGCCGGCATTTGCTGTGCCGGTTCTCTTGAAAATCGTCGAAGGTGATCGTCTGTGGTCGCGGGCGCGAGCCGACCATCACGAAGTCGGAGTTGCGGCGCAGGCGCTCCAGCGCGTTCATCGATTCCCGGTAGTACTTGATCGTCGTCGGCACGAGGCGGGTCTTGTCGAAGGTAATGACCAGGAGCTCGTACGGGCTGACCTTGTTCGTGTAGAGCGTGATCGTCTTTTCCGTTCGGTTTTCATCGGAGACGAACGCCATCTCGTAGTTGCTGCGCCAGAAGGGGAAGAACTCCATCGGTCTGAGGTCGGTGCCGGGAGCCGGCTGATCGGCCTTCCAGGCCGTTTTTCGACCCTTGCGGATCGCCACCCCGTCGTTCCAGCCGAGCGGCATCAAGGCGCGCCAGCCCGTGGATCGGACCGCCAGAAACAGTTTGCCCGCCTCGGGGTCCACTGCCGCAAACGCCTGATCGCGGTCGCCTCCGCGTTCGAAGACGATGTCGGCCGCCACCGCCTTGGGGTAGGATGCCATCCGCTCGGTGCGCTCGAGGAACGCAACCAAGTCGGACGGCATGGCAAGCGCGCTCGAAGCAAACACCGCCGATGCTGCCAGCGCCGCGAGAACACGTCTGATCATGGCGGCTATCGTGATGGGCACGGCGCTCGGCCGCAACCTTCGGCGAGCGCACGAGGATTGCAGCACGCGACGGGGACGCTTACGGACAGCCCCCGGTCCCCGGCTCGTAGGTCTGCGTCGGGTTCGA
>CAZQYE010000049.1:0-10933 GCA_964597375.1 uncultured Myxococcales bacterium | reverse complement strand
TACCGCCAGAAGTGGTCGTGGGACAGGGTCGTCAAGAGCTCCCACTTTACGAACTGCTGGTACCAGGCTCACTGCGCGTGGAACGTGTACGTCAAGGATGGGGTCGTCTGGCGCGAGGAACAGGTGGCGGCGTATCCTCAAACGAACCCAGAAGTGCCGGACTTCAACCCTCGAGGTTGTCAGAAGGGCGCCTGTTACAGTGAACGCATGTACGACCCCACACGGGTACGCTACCCGCTCAAGCGTGTCGGCCCGCGCGGGTCGGGCCGTTGGGTGCGGGTCGAATGGGACGAGGCTCTCGCCGATCTCGCCGGCGAGTTCGTGCGCGTGGTCACCGAAGAGGGGAGCGACCGCGTCGTGTGGGACAACGGTCCTCTCTACACGTTTGGTGCCATGGCGGCTGCGCAGGCGCGCTTTTCGCATCTCGCTGGAAACGTCAGCTTAGACATGAACACTGAGATCGGAGACGGCCACCGCGGTGCAGGCGAGACGTTCGGCAAGATCGTGTTCGACCGCTCGGCGGACGATTACTTCTATTCCGACTTGATCATCATTTGGGGCTGCAATCCAGTTTCTACTCAGATTCCGAACTCCCACTTCCTTACCGAGGCGCGCTACCGTGGGGCGACGCTCGTGACGATTGCTCCCGACTACAATCCCTCGTCGATTCACAGCGATTTATGGGTTCCGGTGAAGCCCGGCGGCGATGCCGCACTGGCTCTGGCCGTTGCGAAAATCATGATCGACGAAAAACTCTACGACGAAGATTTCGTCAAGGAGCAGACGGATCTGCCCGTTCTCGTGCGGGACGACACGAATCTCATGCTTCGCGAACGGGATCTCGAGGAGGGTGGAAGCGACGAGGTGTTCTACTGCTTCGACGCCAGCGCGCAACGGATCCACCGGCTGGATTCCAAGACACTGGCCCTCGGAGGCGTCGATCCTGCGCTCGAGGGTTCGTTCGAGATCGAGGGCAGGGATGGGCCGATCCGCGTGCGGCCGGTCTTCGAGCGACTCAAAGAAAGGCTTGCCGACTACGGGAAGGAATCGGCGAGCGAAATGTGCGGTACGCCACCGGCCGTCATCGAGCGCTTTGCGCGGCTGTTCGCGTCGTCGAAAGCCGCAACGAACGTGACGAGTTCGAACTTTTCGAAATATTATCACGGCAACTTGATCGAGCGCAGCCAAGCGCTGCTGTTCGCTCTCGGGGGCCATATCGGCCGAAAAGGCGCCGGCTTTGCCGCGTTCCCATTCCTGACCAACGACGGCTTCGACATGTTTGCGATCGGCAAGACGGGCCTGCTCGATCAGGCTCGCCTGTATCTGGACCTCCTGCCGAAGATGAAGTCCCTCGAGTGGAAGGGGTTCAGTAAAGAACTCGTGGCTCTGGAGATGTCGCGCGCTACCTACCCGAACGCGGAGGTCTTCGCCTGCGGTACGCTGTTTTGGCTGATCCACGGTGGCCTGCTCGAGTACAGCGGGCGCAGTGCCGAATGGGATCCGTTTCTGCGGCGGCCGGCCATCGAGTATCTCCGGGAGTCTCTCGAGAAAAACTGGCAGTACGTGTGGCCCAAGCCGGGCGACGACCCGCGGATCTTGTTCGTGTTCGGTTCGAACCCGCTCAGGCGCATTCGGGCGTACCCTCTGCTGCTCAAGACACTGTGGCCCAAGCTGACACGGATCGCCGTCTTCGACTGGCGCATGACGTCCACGGGGCAGTTCGCCGACTACGTGCTACCGATCGCTGCGTGGTACGAGCGCGACGACCACAAATGGGCGACGACCTTGGCGCCGTTTCTGCACACGGGGGAAAAAGCCGTGGAAACCGAGCAAGCGTGGCACGAGTGGAAGGTCTTTGCTCGCCTTGCTTGGCACATCACCCGAATCGCCAAAGAACGCGGGCTCGACAAGTATACGAACATGCGCGGCGAGAAATGCTCGCTCGCGGGCTTTTACGACGAGTTTACGTACGGCGGCAAGTTCGACGACGACGCCGCGGCCGAGGTAGCGGCGGAGATCCTGCGCCGCTCGACGAACGTCGGCGAGGACTTCGAAACGATTCAAAAGAACGGATTCGTTCGGTTCACCGACACGGGCGGCTCGAGTATCTCGATTACGAACGCGACGGAGATCAAGCCGAACGAAACGATCACACCGCTCACGTTCCACGTGGAAAAAAAGCAAGTCTATCCGACATTGACGCGGCGAATCGAGTTCTACATCGATCACCCGTTCTACCTAGAACTCGACGAGGCGCTGCCGCGACACAAGGATCCACCCACCGCGGGCGGGGACTATCCACTGATGCTCACGGGCGGCCACACGCGCTGGAGCATCCACTCGCAGTGGCGGGACGACCAGTTCATGCTCCGCCAGCAGCGCGGTGTTCCCGTCGTCTACGTGTCGCCCCGGGACGCTGCGGCACGCGGCATCCGTGATGGAGACGACGTGGTGGTTCGCAACGACCTCGACAGCTTCGTCATCCAAGCGAAGGTGAGTCCGGCGATCCGCGAGGGCCAAACCATCATCTACCACGCATGGGAGAACTATCAGTTCGCCGAAGGGAAGGGCTTTCAGAATCTCATTCCCACTCCCCTGAACCCCGTCGAGTTGGCCGGCGGATACTTTCACCTGCGTCCCGTGTTCATTTCGCTGATGCCCGGACACTTCGACCGAGACACGAGGGTCGAGATCGAAAAGGCGTAAAGTGGCCGCAGGCGTCGTTGCGTGAGACGGGACGTTCCTCGGGTCGTAGGGGAGCGATCGCTCTCTACGGCGTGCAGTCGACCGGCGAGAGATAGCTCAATCCGGTGAGCTCTCCGCGACCGTTTCGCAGCTCGGTAAACGACGCCTCGGCATGGAGCTGGCGTGCCGACGTGGCTGCGACGGTCACGGCAACCGGATCGGCGATACAGCCTTGTAAGGTGGCACTGCGCAGCTTGAACACCGCTTTGAGCTTGCGACAGTTCACCTTGACGACGTGGCGCGGCGCTGCGTGCGCGGCCGCTTTCGCCTTGAACACCGTCGCCGATCCGTTGGAAGCAAGCGTATCGCCGAAAACGACCACGGGCGGGCAGGCATCGAACTCGAGCGTCATGGACGCGCCGGGATTCCCGCTCATCGCCGCGAGCGCATCGCATAGGCCCTGGTCGACGCAGACTTTCGCCGTCAGGCTGTCGCGATCGGTGCGCCCGAGGCGAAAACGGACCTTGGAGCGCCCGCGCGCGTAATCGGCCGGTAACGCGCACACGGCCGTTTCGATGCAGGCGGCGTCGTTGCAGTCGGCGAGGCCGTCGCAATCGTCGTCTTGGGCGTTGTCGCAGACTTCCGTGGCTCCGGGGTGAACCGCCGGATCGGTGTCGTTGCAGTCGCTCCCGCAAGTGCCGCCGAGATAGCCGTCCCCGTCGGTGTCGACTTGCGCCTGGCAGTCCGGGTCGTCGCAGTCGGCCAACCCGTCGCACTCGTCGTCCTTACCGTTGCCGCACACTTCCGGCACACCCGGGTGCACGGCCGGATCCTGGTCGTCGCAGTCGCTCCCACAGGGCGCGACCACGTAGCCGTCGCCGTCGTCGTCGGCCAGGCAATCGGGGTCGGTGCAGTCGGCGAGACCGTCTCCGTCGTCGTCGACTCCATTGCCGCAATCCTCGGCCGGCTGTCCCTGGCAGAGGAAGGACGGCGCGGCTGTCGTGTCGGCAACGACGACGTTTGCTGCCATGGCTGCGGCGCTGCTCGGCTGAGCAACCGCGTTGGTCACCGTCACGGTTGCAGCCGTCGAAACTTCCGAGAGCGTGAGGTTATGGACGAGGCCGCACGTCTGGCCAATGTCGCCGGCCTGGTCGACGCGCAGAACCAGTAAGTCTTCGTTTCCGGGCGGGGGCCAAGCGACGGCCGCGACGATGAATCCCCCGTCCGGCGTTTCTTCGATCGCGTTCGGCCAGTCCCAGCTGTGCTCGTAGTACTTCTCCCAGACGACGTTGCCGGACGCGTCGAGACGGATCAGCAGCAAGTCCCAATCGCTCGATCCCTGCTCGACGTAGCTGCCGACGAGGGCGCCTCCATCCGACGCGGCTCCGACAGAAAGGGCCTCATCCCACTTGTGAGCGATCCCGAGGACTTTCTCCCATTCGACGTTGCCCGCGGTGTCGAGTTTGAGCACCCAGGTGTCGCCGCTCCAATCGGGACTGAAGGACACGGTGTTCCCTGGGACGATGTATCCCCCGCCGGCCGCTTCGGTCAGCGACCACATCGTGTCCTCGTCGAGCCCGCCGTAGGCTTTCTGCCACAGGATATCGCCGTTCGGGCCGAGCTTTAGAACCCAAATGTCCGATGCGCCCGCTCCGAAAGAGAAGCTCTCGCTGGCGACGACGTAGTTTCCATCGGCGTCCTCGAACGCGCGTACGACGTATTCGGCGTAATCGCCTCCGCCCCCGTCGTTGCGCGGGCCGCCGTAGGTGTTTTGCCAAAGAATGTTGCCCGCCGAGTCGAGCTTGAGAACCCAATAATCCGCGCGACCGGCGCCGAACGACGTGGTGCCGCCGCCGACGAGGTAGGCCCCGTCGCTCGTAAGATCGACCGACCAGGCCTGATCGTTGCCCGAGCCGCCGTAGGAACTGGCCCACTCGACGTTGCCGCTGGCCGTGAGCTTGACGACCCAGGCATCCATCTTCCCGGCGCCGAACGACTTCGTCCATCCGACGGCGATGTAGCCGCCGCCGGAAGTCTCGCGTACGTCGACCAGGTACTCGTCGCCGCTGCCTCCGTAGGTCCTCGCCCAGTCGACGGCGCCGTAGCGGTCGAGCTTGACGATCCACGCGTCCCCGTTTGGATCGGCATAGGAATCCGTCGAGCCGACGACGATGAATCCGCCGTCGGACGTTTGGCGGACCCCTTCCATTTCCTCGCTGCCACTTCCGCCGTACAGCGCGGCCCAGGTCAGAAAACCGGAGGCATCGGCGGTGACCGGCGCCGCTGCCAGCAACAAGGCCGCGGCCGCAAGAATTCGCGGGTGAAATCGGGCGAACATGCGCTCCCTCCCAAGCCGCCCGCGGGTGCTTCGCGCACCCGAAGGCAGGGCGGTCCGTCTCCAGCGCCGGTGCTCGAACGCCCGTGTACGTTTCGGCCGCCGCGAGATTCGAGACACGGCGCCCGACGACGCTAAAGCCACGGGCCTCTTCGGTCAAGGCTGTTTCCAAGGTGGCCGGGAGACAGGTTGAAGCGGCGTTCTTCGGCGGTTGCCGAAGAGCTGGCATGCTGCGCCGATCATTCGGCGCGGGCGGGGGCTGTTTGCCGGTTCCCGGCGCCGGGTCGCCTTGAGGCGAACCGGCGAAAAGCACTTTGGAAATCGGCGCCTAGAGTGAAGAACGCGCCCGAGGTGCCCCCCGTCTGATCCATCTCCTCGGGGTGCCGGATCCTTGGCATGGCCATTGCTGTGCTTGATGTCGATGCGTGGAAAGGGGGGATCGCGCGTTGCGGCACTCGCACTTGCGGCGGTTTGCCTTCTGCTCGCCCGAGCTACGGCCGGCCGGGCGGACGAGGGGGCCCTCTCGCTCAGCGGCAGCCGGACGCGGGCGGTTGCCACACTCGACCTCGTTCGCTGGGCGCCACCGTCGGTGGTTGCCGAGGTGCATGCCGGCTCCACGGTTACGATTCCCGTCGAGATAGAGACGGACCAACCGCTCACGCGGGTTCGCCTCAAGGTCAAGCCGCGCCGGTGGCGCGGCGTCCGTGCGCGCCGGCCGGTTCGGGTGTGGCCCCGGCGCATCGACGCGGTCGGTCCTGGAAACGCGCAGACGGTCGAACTGAGACTTTCCCTGCCGGAGACGGTGACCGGTGGTGTCTTCAGCACGGGAGTGTTCGCCAGGCGCCCGGGCAAACGACTTCTCGCTCCTCTGCTGGTCCGCCTCCATGCGGTACCTCCGGATCCCTGTAGCGATCCGGGCGGTGCGCCCGACAGCGACGGCGATGGCTTGCGCGACGAGTGCGACAATTGCCCCGCCACTGCGAATCCCGCGCAAGAAGACACGGACGGGGACGGCCGCGGCGATGCGTGCGAGTCCCCCCTAGACGTGGAGCATTCGTTGCGGGCGCCGTCGCGCGTGACTCACGGGCCGAACGGGGCGCTCTACGTGAGCGACACGCAGCGGGGATCCGTCTTCGTGGTGGCGCCGGACTTGTCGCTGCAGGCGGAATACAAGGGAATCGATCGGCCCCTTGGAGTTGCAGTCGATGCGCTAGGCAACCTGTTCGTCGGCAGTGAAGGCGACCACTGTGTTGGAGTCTTCGATTCGACCGGCGCCCGGGTCGCAACGATCGGTCAGGGAGCGATCCTCAAACCGAACTCCCTCGCCTTGGACTCTGCCGGCCGCCTCTACGTAGCCGATAGCGAGGCGGACACGGTTCACGTCTACGACGCGACGGGAGATTGGCTGCGCGACATCGGCTCGAGCGGCGACGGTCTCGGTCAACTTCGGTTTCCCATATCCGTCGACGTCTTGGACACTCCCGCAGGACCTTTTGTGTACGTCGCCGATCAAGGCCATGGGCTGATTCACGCCTACGACGCGCAGGGAACGCCGCTTTGGAGCGTTGGCGGGAGAGTCGCGGCGTTTTCTACGGACTGGCAGGGCAAGTTCGTCAAGCTCCAGGCGATCCGGGTCGACGATCAAGGCCGCATCCACGCCGCCGATGCGTACATGAACCGCATCCAGGTGTTCGATGCTGGATCGGCTGCGTACCTTGGGGCGTACGGCGGCTACGGGACCGGCCCGAGCGATCTGAATGTTCCACTCGACATCGAGCGATGGACGGACGGCCGGATCGTCGCTGCAAACTACGGAAACGGCACGTTGGGAGTTCTCGATGCGTCTCCACGGTGAACGCCTGGCAAGCCGGTTTTTCGCCTGCGCGCTCGTGCTTGCCGTCTCGATTGCTGCCGTGTCGGGTCGCGCGTTCGCCTTGACCCCACCGCACGACGCGACAAACGGAATCGGATGCGAGGACTGTCACGCTCTGCACGGCGGCGGGATGTTCGGGGCCGTCGTTCCACGCGATGCCGAACAGGAAGCACTGTGTAAGAGCTGCCACAATCCCACCGGCCAGGCGGCGGCGTTTTCCGACGTGGCGAACCACGTGGTCGGAGGAGGCGCCCGCATCGTCGACTGCGGATCGTGCCACGACGCCCACAGCCCCGATTCCTCGACCGACAGCCACGCCGGAGGGCAGACCGCGCTCAACCTACACCTGGTCCGGGCGAATACTACGAAGTACGTGGCCGAGGCGCTCGTGCCGGCCGTGTTCCAGACGAGCCCGGACCATTTCGCCTTTGCCGATCCTCCTTACAACGGCGTGTGCCAGACCTGTCACACCCAGACGAATCACCACCAGAACGACGGCACTGCGCCGGGGGGCCAAAGCCATCACCTCGGCGAGGTCTGCACGGGATGCCACACGCACGAGTCGGGATTCGCCCCGATCGGCGGGCCGCATCCACAGGCGGTCACCGATTGCGGCAATTGCCATCTCGACCCGGCGACGGGGCAACCGGACCTGCAAGGGCTACACAATTCGGACTGCCCGCTGTGTCACGTGAGCGGTTACGACAGCACGTTTCTCGGTCCCCTCGGCACATGGAACGGCGAGTGCAGCGCGTGCCATAACCCAAACGTCGCGGAGACGGGCAACTTCCCGACCCCGACGAAAGGACACCGCTGCGTCGTATGCCACGACGAGCGTGGCGGCTCGGTGGAGGAAATCCACTCGAAGCACGTCGAAAAGGCGAACTGCGTCGTGTGTCACGGCTTCATCCCCGACACCCAGGTTGCCATCGGGTCGGGCGACCGCACCAACTGCGCTCTGTGTCACGGAGGATCGTACCAGAACACGGCCGTCGAAGAGCTACACAAGAAAATGGTGCCCAAGGGGACGAGCTGCATCGAGTGTCACACCGACGGCCGGCCGCCGGTGGATGTCGTGCCGGGGACGCCCGTCGGAGGCGCGGTGCACGTTTGTGATGTGTGCCACAGCGGCAAGAGCCCCAGCGAGTTCTCCAGTGACATGGAGAACCTGCACAAGAAACACGTCGGCAAGCGCATCGACTGCGGCGCCTGCCACGCGGACGCTATCTTGCAGGACGATCGCGATCCGATGCCTGCGGTCGACGATGCGCGCCGTGCTTTGGTCGACAGAGTCTCGAATCACGAGTGCAGCTTCTGCCACGCGGGCGGCAAGAGCGGCGATCCCGAGCAGGTCCATCAGAAGCACGCAAACAACCAGTGGCAGTGGTGCTACAACTGCCACGAGGGCGACGACACCAGACCGCTCGGTCTTACCGGGCCGGTTACGCAGCCGTCCGAGGCATGCGTGCTGTGTCACAGCGGCCGTACCTACAACGACGCCTTCCCCTTCAGCATCCACGAGAAGCATTCGGGTAAGAAAAAGGCGGTCGTCAAGTGCTATGCGTGCCACCAGGCGACGACGCCGATTCGCGACTGGCCGGACTCCTGGCGCTGAAAGCGTGTCGGGGCGGCGCCTTCCAGGTGAGGCGCCGCCCCGAGGCGGGTGTAGGTAGAAGCCGCAGTGCCCGCCGGCGGCGAGGGCGCACATCCCCGGATCCGAAGACGCCGCCCCCGCCCGGCAGGAAATCAGCTCAGTATGCCGAGAACGGTCCCGCTTCCCACGTCACGCGGGCCAGTTCCTTCTGGCCCTCGGCGGACGGATGGAAACAGTCGAACCCGGACACCTGACTTGGGACGAAGTCATAGTTGAACGCCTCGTCCGTGTACTCGTAGTAGTGGTGCGGGTCGTTCGCGTTGTACTCGGCGACCAAGTTCTGGAGGATCTGATTGAAGGCGATGTTGCGGCTCCGCGTGTATAGCCGGTCCGCCTCCGAGTTGAGCGGATTGAGCATCGTTCCGCACGGGAAGATCCCAAACAGCGTGGTCGCCCAGATCAGCCGGCAGTCGATGAAGCCGAGCGACGTCAGCTGATCGCCGAGTTGGTAGAGTTTGTAGATGTCGACGATGCCGACGACGTAGATCGTTGCGCCGTTCGGAAGTCCCGCCTTGAGTTCGTCGAGTCCCGCGCGAACGTTCGCCTCGAACTGAGCGTCGGTCGGGATTTCGGCGAAGGTGTTCTGGCACACGTCGTTGTGTCCCATGAACACAGTGACGTAGTCGGCAGCGTGGGCGACCGATTGCGACATCTGTTGGGGGATGTCGTAACTGTCCGCGCCGCTTACCGCCTCCATGTAGTTCTTACGCCACCAGCTTCCGAAAGCAGACGAGATCCGCTGGTTGTGGCTGTGTACGTTCGTACGTCCGAGCAGCCACTCCCAGAACCCGTGGTACCCGTTCGCCCAACTCGCCCAGTGGTTCGGGTTGATCGGGTTGAAGATGTTGTACTCCTCGGCGTTGATCGCCTCGGTGATACTGTCACCGACGCTCGACAAGCGCCTCGGAACACGCTGCGGGTCTTTCGCATGGGCGAGACTGCTCGCTGCCAGGAACGACGCCGCAGCAAGGACGGCCACGAATCGAGACATCTTGTTCATGTGCGTGCACCCCTCTGACACGTGTTGTCCCCGCCGGCCGCAGAGCGCGAAGCGAGGCGCTCCAACATACTCGACTGCGGGCCGGGCCGTAAAGACCTGGGGCCGGCAAAACCGGAAATTGCGCACAGCGGCGGGGACCGTCGTACGGAGTGCCCCCGAGGTGTGACGCGCCGCGACAGAAGCTCGCCGCAGACGCCGGCGGATCCGCCGCAACCAGCGCCGGCGACTCGCTCACTCGCCGGCGGAAGAAGTCGGTGACCCGCCGAGTTCCTCGTCGACCAGTGCTAGGAGCTTCTCGTAGGGGAACGTCGGGCTGTAGTAGCGGCCGTTGACGAAGATGACGGGCTCGCGCTCGACACCGATGTGGCGGGCCAGCTCGATTCCTCGCTTCACTTCCGTGAGGTGCTTGGTCGACCCGGGCGGGATCGGCTCGAGGCCAAGCTGCTCGGCGACCGAACGCAACGCGTCGCTCGATATCCGGCCACCCAACTTGAACAGCCGGTCGTGGAGCTGCCAGAACCGGTTTTGCCGAGCTGCGGCGACGGCAAGTTCGGCGGCGGCCAGTCCGATTTCGTCTCGCTGGTTGGGAAGCGTGACGAACACCTCTCGAATCTTGCCGGGACGCTGTCGCACCAGCCTCTCGATGTAAGCGTTCGAGCGCGCCGAGCGCACGGAGTTGAACGTCGCGAAGTGGACGAGAGTCACCGGAGCGCCCTCGGGCCCCCGTGCCGGGGCTTCCCCGGGGTCGATCCGCACGCGCGGCTGTTCGGGCGGGCGGAGGAGAAACTCGAATCCCGCCCGGTCTCGAAGCGCACCTACGAAGGCCAGGCGTCGCTCGATGCGTCGCTTTTCGGACAGGTAAAGGCCGATGCGCTCGCGGGCGCCGGGCTGCCTTGCTGCGTCGGGATGCTCCTCCAAGTATGCGTCGATCTCGGCCGCCGAAGCCGGGGAGGTCTTTTCATCGACCTCCCGGCGCAACAGCTCGTCGACGTCGATGCCGCGACGCTGGGCCTCGCGCTCGAGGAGGCGTTTCTCTGCGAGTTCTTCGGCGGCTCTCTTGAGCAGCACGTACTCGTCGAGCCGCCGGCGGTAGATTTGAAACGCAAGGTCGGGGGCAACGTCGGACATGGAGATCGTTTCGTTCCCAATACGGGCGAGCGGCTGTTCCGCTCCGGCTGTTCCGTTGCAGGCGGGCGGCGCTTTCGGGTCCCCCTTTTCGGCTGGCTCGGCCCCGGCGGTCTTGGCCGGAGCGAGGAGGATGAAGACGGCGAACACACCCGCGGCCGCAGTGACGAGGCCGAGCCGGTAGCGGTACCGCCGGCCGGCAGTGCCTTGCTGTCTTTGCGCACCGATCGATCGGATCGAACGGAACATTGCCGTCTTCCT
>CAZQYE010000048.1:0-10949 GCA_964597375.1 uncultured Myxococcales bacterium | reverse complement strand
CATGTGAAGTTCGTTCTGGCTACGACCGAGGTCCAGAAAGTTCCACCGACGGTGCTGTCGCGGTGCCAGCGTCACGATTTCAGGACCCTCACGGCGACGGAGATCCGCGAGCAGCTCGAACGGATCGTCGAGGGCGACGGCCTGGGAATCTCGCGCGAGGTGGTTTCGATGATCGCGCGCGAGGCCGGCGGCAGCATGCGGGATGCAGAGTCCTTGCTCGAGCAGATCGTTGCCGCAACGGGCGGCGACGTGGACGCGGAGACTGCGGCCGAGCTACTGGGCATCGCACGCGAACAGATGATCGTCGAGTGCGTGGAGGCCGTTTTGTGCCGGCGTCCGGAGGTGATCGTCGGCTTGATCGACAAGCTGCGAACGGGAAGCGCCGATCCGCACCGGTTCGTGGCTGGTGTACTCGACGTGCTTCGTCACGTGGCGGTGGCTGCAGCCGCCGGTGCCGATGGGCTCGGCGATGCATCTTCCGAGACGGTTCGCGAGGCGGCGTTGCGGCTCAAGGACGAGCGTTCGCCACTCGACGTGCAGAGAATCTTCGACTCGTTGCTTTCGACGGCCGGCGCCATGAGGGGTTCGGCGGCCGATCCCGATCTGGTGCTCGAAATGGGTCTGCTCAAGGCCGCGGCGTTCGAAGACGTGGTGTCGGCTGCTGAAATTCTTGCGCGGCTCGATGGCGCAAGCACGGGGAGCGGCGGGGCGGCCTCGCCCCCGCGTGAGAGATCCTCGAAAAAGGTCCAGCGGCCGCGCGGGCGGGATGTGCACTCGACCCAAGGCAGTGCCGGCGGTCTCGGCGGCGACGCGGCCGATGCCGCCGTGGCCGAGCCGAGCGAGAGCAGCGGGGCCGGACAATGGGAGCGTTTTCTCGATTTCGTGCGCAGCCGTGGTGAGCTCGATTTGTACGTGACTCTGGCCAACTGCGAAGTCCGCGATCCCGAAGGCGATCAGTGGGTGTTGCGCCCGATCGTTGCAGGGTTTCGCAGTAAATTCGGCGACAGCGCGGCGCTCAAACGGCTTGCCGAGCTGGCCTCCGAGTGTACCGGTCGTCGGATCGAGGTGCGCCTCGACGACGGTAACGGCGACGGCACGGGGATATCGGCTCATGCGATCGAGCGAGGCCACAAGGCCAGGGTGGAACGAGCCGCACTTTCCGATCCCGTCGTCCAGGCGGCGCTCACGGTGCTCGGCGGCAAGGTCGGGAAGATCGCCCGCCTCGACGACTGACCCCATCGAAAGGAGATTTTTGACAATGCCCGAACCGGGACTACTCGACATGGTGAAGCAGGCACGCGACCTGCAAAAGAAGATGAACAAAGTGCAAAAGCGCATTGCCAAGACGGAGATCACCGCCAACGCGGGCGGCGGCATGGTGACCGCGGTGGTGAACGGCAATCTCGAAGTGAAGCGGGTATCCATCGAGCCGGATCTCGTCCGGGGCGGGGACGTGCGCATGATCGAGGATTTGGTCCGCTCGGCTCTCAACGCTGCGATCAAGAAAGCGCAGGACTTGATGGCCGAGGAAATGAAACAGGTAACCGGCGGTATGAAGATCCCCGGCCTGTTTTGATCCGCAGGCGACAGTGGCTGGTTACACTCCCGCACTCGCGCGCATCATCGAGCTGCTATCGCGACTTCCCGGAATCGGCGAAAAGACGGCGGCCCGTCTTGCGTTCTTCATTCTGCGCTCCGACGAGGCCTACGCCCGGGCACTGGCCGACGCGATCGCCGGTCTGAAGAGCGAGACGCGATTCTGTTCGAATTGTTTCGCCCTGACCGAGGAAGACCCCTGCGAAATCTGTCGCGACCCCAAACGCGACCGAACGCTGCTGTGCGTGGTCGAGGAACCGTCCGACGTCGTTGCGATCGAGCGGTCCCACGGGTTCCGTGGCCTGTATCACGTTCTTCACGGTGCGATTTCTCCGCTCGACGGGCGTGGTCCCGAGCAACTCCGTGTCGGCGAGCTCGTGGAGCGGGTGGCTTCGGGCGAGATCCGAGAGGTGGTCCTGGCGACGAACCCGACGATCGAGGGAGAGGCTACCGCCGTCTACCTGGCGCGACTTCTCAAGCCCAAGGGGGTCGCGGTTTCTCGCATCGCCCACGGCATTCCCGTGGGCGGAAACCTCGAATATGCGGACCAGGTGACGGTGGGGCGGGCGATCGAGGGGCGCCGGCGCCTCTGACCCCGCGTCCGGAGCCTTGACAAGGGGGCATGCGAATGATAATCATTCGCACCCATGGAGATTTGCCGCCCCCGACGTACGTTTGCCGATTTCGTCGAGGCCTGCCGCGAGGCGGGACTCTCGCCGACCCCCCAGAGGGAGGTGATCTACTCGGTTCTTGCCGCAAGCGAGGATCACCCGACGGCCGACGAAGTGCACCAGAGGGTGCGCGAGGTGGACCGGCGGATCTCCCTGGCCACCGTGTATCGCAACCTGAGACTGTTCGCGGATGCGGGCTTGATCGAAGAGGTTGCGACCGGGGGCAATTTCGCCCGCTACGATGCGAACCAGGCGACACACTACCACCTCGTGTGCAAGCGTTGCGGCAGTGTCGCGGACGTTGCTGCCGACGTGCTGCCCGACGTAGGAAACGTGCGCAGGGTGGTGGAAGGCTTCGAGGTGCAGGACCTGAAAGTCAACCTGCTTGGCTTGTGTGCTGCGTGTCGCGCGGCTAGTGAAGCGTAGTCGGGCGGCGAACCATCCGGTGTAGGGGCCGGAACGTCTCGAGGAGGAAAGAATCATGCCTGAACTCAAAGGAACCAAGACACACGAGAACCTGAAGGCCGCGTTCGCCGGCGAATCCCAGGCGAATCGGCGGTATTTGTATTTCGCCAAGCAGGCCGATGTCGAGGGATACCCGGACATTGCCGGACTGTTCCGCGACACGGCGGAGGGCGAAACGGGTCACGCCCACGGACACCTCGATTACCTCAAGCAGGTGGGGGACCCGGCCACGGATTTGCCGATCGGCGATACCGAGGCCAACCTCAAGGCTGCGGTCGCGGGCGAGACGCACGAGTACACCGACATGTACCCGGGGATGGCGAAGACGGCCCGCGAGGAGGGCTTCGACGAGATCGCGGACTGGTTCGAAACCCTGGCGAAGGCCGAGAAGTCGCACGCCGGGCGTTTCAGCGAAGGACTCAAATCGATCTCCTGAGGGGGAGGGGCGCTGCGGCTGCTTGCGGCCGCAGCGCCCCGAGTTCGAACATGGCAATCAAGGCGACACCGACGGAAGGACTCTGTTACAACCCCTCCGACCCCCGGTACTGGGATGCGGACGGGTTGGCGAAGGAAATCGAGCGGGTATTCGACATCTGCCATGGGTGTCGCCTGTGCTTCAATCTGTGCCCGTCGTTTCCCGCGCTGTTTCGCGCGGTGGACGCCCACGACGGCGATGTTCGGGCGCTTACCGAGAACGAGATCGAGGCGGTCGTCGATGACTGCTACCAGTGCAAGCTCTGTTACGTGAAGTGTCCGTATACCGCGGACGACGGACACGAGTTCGATCTGGACTTCCCGCGGCTGATGCTCAGATACACCGCGCAGCGGGCCCGCCGCCGGGGAATCAAACTCCGGGATCGGATGTTGGGCGATCCCCAGCGGCTTGGTGCCCTGGCACGCTGGGCGCCGGGTGTCGTGAACCGAGTCAATCGAGCGCGGCCGGTTCGGCTGGTGATGGAGAAAGTCGGCGGTATTCACCGGGACAAGAAGCTTCCCGAGTTTGCGAAAGAGACGTTTCGCCGCTGGGTCGAGCGCCGGGGGACGAACGGCGGACCGGCGGATCCAGCCGGCGAGGTCGTTTTGTTCCACACGTGCTTCGTCGATCTCAATGAGCCGGAGATCGGCAAAGACGCGGTCGAGGTGCTCGAGCACTGCGGGCTGCGGGTGCTCTCTCCCGAGCAGGTTTGCTGTGGTATGCCGGCGCTCGAGAGCGGCAACGTCGAGGATGCGCGCCGCCGGGCGCGGCGGAACGTTCTTGCCCTGAAGCCTTTTGTGGAGGCGGGAGTTCCCGTTCTGGCGGTCAATCCCACGTGTTCGTACATGCTCAAGAAGGAGTATGCCGAGCTGGTCGGTGACGACCTCGCCGCCGACGCGAAAGCCCTTGCGGCGGCGACGCGCGACCTCTGTGAGTACCTGTTCGAACTGAAACGGGAAGACAGGCTGCCGCGCGATTTCCGCTCGACTCCTGGGGAAATCGCTTACCACGTTCCCTGCCACTTGAAGGCGCAGAACATCGGCTTCCGTTCGCGGGACGTGATGAAGACGATTCCGGGCGTGCGTGTTCGGCTGATCGAGCGGTGCTGCGGCCACGACGGCACGTGGGCGATGAAGCGCGAGCACTTCGAGGCCTCCATGGAGATCGGGCGGCCGGCTTTCGAGGAGATATCCGCCGGTGGCTTGATGGCGACCGACTGCCCGCTCGCCGCCGTTCACTTCGAGCAGGCGACGGGCGTGCGGCCGCTCCATCCCATACAGGTCCTGGCGCGAGCCTACCGGAACGGCGGCTTTCCCGATGCGGTCCCGGCCGCGGAAGGCGGTTCTTGATCATGCAGCCCGTGCGTCCCTCAGAGATTCTATCCCTCGAAGACTACGAGATCGCCCGCCCGCGGTATCGGCAACGGGTCCTCGCGATCAAGGCGCCGAGGCGAGTCGCCGTCGGGGAGCACTTGACGCTGTTGTTCGAAAACCGCGACACCGTGCTCTACCAGATTCAGGAAATGCTCCGCATCGAACGGATCACCGATCCCAAGGCCATTCGCCACGAGATCGAGACTTACAACGAACTCGTCCCGGGCGACGACGAGCTGACCGCTACCCTGCTGATCGAGTTTCCCGATGCTACCGAGCGCGACCGGCGCTTGCGCGAGCTGCTGGGCCTGGAAAGGCACGTTCACCTCGATGTCGAGGGAAAACGTTGTGATGCGGTGTTCGACGAACGCCAGTGGTCGGACGAGCGGATCAGCTCGGTGCACTATCTGCGTTTTCCGCTGGGGCGATCTTCCGCCGAGGCCATCCGGAGCGGTGCCAGGCCGGTGATCGTGGTCGATCACCCGGCCCTCGAGGCGCGCGTACAGCTCACCGAGGAGCAGCGCGCGGCGCTGGCCGAAGACTTGTCTTCCTAAATACCAATGTGCGAGCAAGCGTTGCGGCCGGCAGGCACACCGCGACCCTGCCGGCGGGTGACGGCCGCCCGATGGGCGGTGAGGCGCCACGGCCCCTTCGCTCAGACCCTACTCGGCGCGTTCAGCCGGCCGCTTTTTTTACCTGTGTATCCCGGGGCTCGGCTTCGCGATCGTCCCACACCTGTGTGACGAGAACGTCCTCTACCGTCTCCGCGCGGCGCACGAGGCGGATCGAGCGGTCCGCCTCGATTCCATAAACGGCGATCCGGGGCCGTGTGAACTGGTTCGCGCGCGCGATGCTGTAGGCACCGGTATCCAGGATCGCAAGCGGCTGGCCCTCCCGTGCGGCCGGCACTTGGCGCTGGAAGTACAAGACGTCCTGCGTCGCCAGCGTCGGCCCCGAGATGTTGTAGGAGCGGCCGCCCGAGGCCGAGGGCGAGACTCCCGGGAACACGAGGCGCCATTCGGAGAAAAACAGGTTCTCCGGAATGTTGTTGATGCTGACGTCCGTGAAGACCCAGTCGTTCTTGACGATGAGGATCCTGCCGACGACGATTCCCGCGTTGCTGACCAAGCATCGGCCGGGTTCGATCGCCAAGCGCGGCTTGTGACCGGTACTGCGGCACAGCTCGTGGTAGCGCTGGCAGATCTGTGCGCCGAATTCGTCGATCGATTTCGCCTCGACCTCGATCCGGTTGAAGCGCTCGAGCAAACGAGCGATCACGAAGCGACGTGACAACCGGAGGTTCCGCATGCTCTGTGCCGGATAACCGCCTCCGAGGTTGACCTCTTCAATCTCGATCCCCTGTCCCGAGAGCTTGACCAGCAGATCGAAGATGCGGTCGAGAGTGGTCAGGTAACGACTCGGCGTGAACACCTGCGAGCCGATGTGCGTCATCAAACCGACGAGTTCCAGGTTGGGCAACTTCGCGATCTGTGCCGCTGCATCGGCGGCCTGATCGATCGGCAGTCCGAACTTCTTCTTGTACGTGGAAATGACCTTGTCGTAGTATGGCTTGGAGAGAAGAGGATCGACGCGCAGTCCGACCCGCACCTTCCTGCCCAGGCGCCCGGCGACCTCGTTGACCGTTCGCGCTTCGGTGAGCGATTCGAGGTCGATCAGGTGGATGCCCCACTCCAGCGCCGCCTCGATGTCTTCGGCCGGCTTGTACGGGCCGTCGAAGACGACCTGATCCGGCTTCATCCCGGCCCGGCGCGCCAGTTCCATGTCCAGCGCACCGGAAATCTCCGCGCCACAGCCTTCTTCGGCCAGAGTCTTCAGAACGATACTCTCGAAGTTCGACTTTACCGAGTAGTAGATACTCAGATCGTCCACCCCGGAGAACGCTTGGCGAAGCTGCTTGATGTTGTCGCGAAGCTGGGGCTTGGAGATCAGGTAGAAGGGCGTGGGATACCGGTCGGCAAGCTCCGCGAGATCGTGGCCGTCGAACGTCGCGCGGCCGTTTTCTTCCCACACGAAGTGGTCGTTGGCGTTCGTGGTCATTTTTGCTCCTTCAGCTTTCCTCCGCGATGCCACCCGCATTCCGGGCGCGAAGCCGTCCCCGGACTTGTGAAATCAAGGCGAGCCAGCCGGACGGTCGCAGATAAAGCGGATCGTGAAAGGTCTTCAGCTCTCTAAGAATGGTATGCAGCGCTCCGGCCGTCAAGCGCATCGGCAGCGTCCAGCCGTGGCGCTGCGGCCGGTAGCTCGTGAGCAGGAATGCCAGCGATCCCCGGGGCGATACCCAGGTGGGGTGGTCCGCCCCGTTTGGGGGCGTCGGCCCGGAGGCGGGCCGCCCGCACGCCTGCCAGTAGGCCGATCCGGCGAGTGGGGCGCCGCAGGCGGCGCCCAACCCCTGCCACAGCCACACTCTCGGGTTCGCATCGAGCAGTTTGAACCGGCCGTCGCGGGGATCACGTTTGAACTCGATGTCGCATAGCCCCCAGTATCCGAGCGCTCGCAGGAGAGCGACCGCCTGATCCGCGATGCCGGGATCCGGCACGGCTTCGACCACGAGTCCGTCGCCGAACGGCTCCGGGTATTCGCAGTGTTTGCGAGCGGTGAAGGCATGAACGATCTCGCCGTTTGGCGCCAGGCATAGTCCGACGCTGACGAGTTCTTCGAACGGTCCGGGGATCCGTTCCTGGGCCAGTGCCGGAAAGCCGGCCGATAAAATGCGTTCAGCGGAACGGCGGGGGTGGCTGGCGAAGGCTTTCGAGCCGCCCGTGAGACTGAGAAACGTGCGGATCGTTCCGTCGTCGCTCATCCAGTACCGGCAGGGAGGCTTGACGATCCAGTCGGGGGGAACGCCGTCGAGACGTGCGAGCTGTTCGGCGCTCGTCACTTCGACGAACTCGGGGGTTGCAATTCCGATCCGGCGCGCGGCGCGGTACAGGCTGCGCTTGTCGAGTATTTTCGGGATCACGCCCGGGGCGGCGTGCGGAAAGTCGAGGACGGGCGACAAGAGTTCGAAAAAACGCTCGCTTGCGAGCAGACCGGCATCTTCGGTTGGAAACAACACCGGCCGACTGGAAGCGACGGCCGCACGGGCGGCGACGAACTCGGCCCACCCGGCCGCATTGCGATACAGATCGGGGGCGCGGACGAAGGTGACGAAACGCGAACGCGCCGCCGGTCCGGCCGTGGCGCCGATTACCGTCACGGGAACGCCTGCGAGTCCGAGCTCCCGCGCCGCCGACAACGCGGCGAGGTTGTCCGGGAACACATACGCCTCCCGAGGAGTCGCGGTCATCCTTGGACGTGTTCGGCGAGACGCACGAGGCTCTCGACCCGGTGCCAGAGTGAGGAGCCCGAACGTTCAGCGAGTACCGAGACGACTTGGCGTCCCGGCGGCCGCGTGAGCACCGCGTGCAGCCCCGGCCGAAACCGTACGGCCTGCCGGATCGGCTCCTTGTGGAATCCCATCGTCAATTTGAACTGGTCGAGCGTGTCGAGTTCCTCGAGACCCTCGATGCCGAAGGTGATGCGCGGGACGATGCGGCGACTCAGCAGCGAGTGCGCCAGGTGATAGATCAGTGCGTTGTTGGGGTACAGGCGCAGGCAGTCGTTGCGCGAGCGCGCTTCGTAGAACTCGCAAGCGTCCTCGAACAGCATGATCAGGAGATACGCCGCCAAGCGGTCCTCGTGCCAAGCGCTCCAGATCTCGATGCCGGGTGTCCGGTCGGCCGCATCGAGCAGCCGGTGCCATCGGTCGATACCATAGCGGTTGCTACGTCCCTGGCGCGCGACGGTATCGAGAAACGCTTGCTCGCCGAACTTCTTGAGGTCGGCGCCGCTCACGCGCCGGATGTCGTTGTGTTTCAGCCCGCGGCGAATCTTGCTGCGCGTATTGCCCGAAAGTTTCTCGAGGGCGTACTCTGGGTCGTCGAGGACCATGCGCCAGCTTTCGCGCCCGCAGCGGCCGGCACTGACGTACCGCAGGCCGAGTGCCCCGGAGGACCTCAGAATCGCCACCGCTTCGTCGTGCGCGATCTCGATCGGGCGATGCGTCGGTACCGCGAGCAGGAAACGCGGCCCGGCCTCGTACCATCGCGTCTGTGCATGGCGGTGGACGGAAAACCCGCTACGGGCGAAGAATTCGAGTTGCCCGTCGGCGGTTAGACGTTCCTCTGTGCTTGCACTCATGGGAGCTGGCAGCGTCTCGGTCGCGACACGTCCATCATAGCACGACCGCGATCGGCTCCGCGGTCAGATCGGGCGGCCGCCGGTCTCCGGTCCGGCAGGGGAAAGCGGTAGCTCGCTCGATCCCATGAGGAAGGCGTCTACATGGTGGGCGCACTCGCGTCCTTCCCAGATCGCCCAGACGACAAGCGATTGTCCGCGGCGGGCGTCCCCGCACGAGAAAACCTTTTCTACCGAGCTCGCGTAGCGCTCATCGCAACGTACGTTGCCGCGCTCGTCGAACTCGACTCCGAGGTCCGTGAGTAGGCCTCCACGCTCGGGCCCTACGAAACCCATCGCCAGCAGCACGAGGTCCGCCGGCAATTCGAACTCGGTTCCCGGGAGCTCGTGCATTTCCATGCGGCCGTCCTCGCCGCGCTTCCAGTCGACGCGTACGGCGTGGAGCGTCGTTACGTGGCCGTCACGACCGCTGAAGCGCTTGGTCGCAACGGAAAACTCCCGGCGGGCGCCTTCCTCGTGCGACGTGGAAGTCCGCAACGTCGGAGGCCAGTACGGCCAGTGCATGTCGGGCGTTCGCTCGGCAGGTGGTTGGGGAAGGATTTCGAGCTGTACGACGCTGCGCGCCCCCTGGCGGTTGGATGTCCCGATGCAATCCGACCCGGTGTCTCCGCCACCGATCACCACGACGTTCTTCCCGGCCGCCGTGATGGACACTTCCTCCGCGATTCGGTCCCCCGCCACCCGCTTGTTCTGCTGCGGCAGGAACTCCATCGCAAAGTGGATCCCGGCGAGTTCCCGGCCCTCCACCGGCAGGTCGCGCGGTTGGGTCGATCCGCAGGCCAAGACGATGGCGTCGAAATCTCGCAGTAGCTCGGCCGCCGGAATGTCGCGGCCCACGTGGACGCCGGTGCGGAATACGACGCCTTCCTCCTGCATCTGCTCGATCCGGCGGTCGATGTGTCGCTTCTCGAGTTTGAAGTCCGGGATTCCGTAGCGAAGCAGGCCGCCGATCCGGTCGGCGCGCTCGAACACGGTGACTTCGTGCCCCGCTCTGCCGAGCTGCTGGGCGCACGCAAGACCCGCAGGCCCGGATCCGACGATCGCCACGCGCTTGCCGGTCTTGCGCACCGCGGGACTGGGACGCACGAGGCCGCGCTCCCACGCCCGGTCGATGATGCTCCGTTCGATGAGCTTGATCGTCACCGGATCGTCGTTGATGTTGAGGACGCATGCCTCCTCGCACGGTGCTGGACATACTCGGCCGGTGAATTCCGGAAAGTTGTTGGTCGAGTGCAGCTCTTCCAGAGCCTCTTCCCAGTGGCCCCGGTAGACGAGATCGTTGAAGTCGGGGATGATGTTGCCGAGCGGGCAACCGTTGTGGCAGAAGGGCACGCCACAGTCCATGCACCGCGCTCCTTGAATGCGCAGGCGATCCTCTTCGAGTGGCAACTCGAACTCGTGGAAATGGCGCACGCGCTCGGCCGCCGGCTGTTTGCCGGGCGTCTCGCGTCGATACTCCATGAATCCCGTAATCTTGCCCATCGTTCGGTTTGGCGCCGGCGACCGCTCAGACGGACGCCAGTCGGATCGCTTCGGAATCGAGGTGCATCTTTTCGAGTACCTTCCGGTACTCGGTCGGGTAGACCTTGACGAACATTCCTTGCGCCGTGTCCCAGTCGGCCAATAGTCGCTCGGCAACGGAACTGCCAGTGTACTGGAGGTGGCGCTGGATCAACAGGCGCACCGTACTGATGTCGTCTTCTTCTTCGAGGGGGAACAGTTCGACCATGCCCGTGTTGCAGCGGGTGGCGAACGTTCCGTCTTCGTCGAGCACGAACGCCACGCCTCCGCTCATTCCGGCGGCGAAGTTGCGTCCTTGCGGGCCGATGACGACGACTGTCCCCCTGGTCATGTACTCGCACCCGTGGTCGCCCACGCCCTCGACCACGGCCGTCGCTCCGCTGTTTCGAACGCAGAAGCGCTCTCCGGCACGACCGCGGATGAAGACTTCACCGCCGGTGGCCCCGTACAGCGAGACGTTGCCGATGATGATGTTGTCCTCGGGAACGAATCCGGCGTCCTCGGGCGGCCGAATGACGACCAGTCCACCCGACATGCCCTTGCAGAAGTAGTCGTTCGCGTCTCCGGTCAGTCGCACCGAAATTCCGCGCG
>CAZQYE010000047.1:0-11056 GCA_964597375.1 uncultured Myxococcales bacterium | reverse complement strand
GGGGCGGACGACGTGATGGACACGGTCGAGGGGCTTCTGCGCCGCGTGTTTGCGGAGGCGACCGGGGGTGATTTCTCCGAGAAGTTTCCGCGCATCAGCTACGACGACGCGATGTCGCGCTACGGCAGCGACCGCCCGGACACGCGTTTCGGGCTCGAGCTGTCCGATCTGAGCGATGCCTTCTCGGGCAGCAAGTTCAAGGTGTTCCAGAGTGCGCTGGCCGCCGGAGGAGTCGTCAAGGCGCTTCGCGTCGAAGGCGGTGCGGACATGTCTCGCAAGGAAATCGACGACCTCACCGAACTGGCGGGCGAACTCGGAGCAAAGGGGCTGGCGTGGATCAAAGTCAGCGGTACCGATTGGCAGTCGCCGATCGTCAAGTTTCTGTCCGACGGCGAGCGACAGGCGATCGCCGAACGCACCGGGCTCGGAGATGGGGACATCGTGCTGTTCGGCGCGGACAAGGCGGCGATCGTGCACCAGGTTCTCGGCACGCTGCGCTGCCGGATCGCGGCGGCGCGGGGTCTCATTCCCCAAGACCGTTTCGATTTCGTGTGGGTTACCGATTTCCCGCTGGTCGAGTTCGATGAGCAGGAGCGCCGGTATCAGGCCCTCCACCACCCGTTTACGGCGCCGCGCGCGGAGGACCTCGAGCGGCTCGAAAGCGAGCCCCTGTCGGTGCGCACGGATGCCTACGACATCGTCCTCAACGGTGTCGAGCTCGGTGGCGGGTCGGTTCGTATTCACCGGCCCGAGATCCAGGAGCGCGTGTTCGCCCTGCTCGGGATCGGGGCCGAAGAAGCGCGCGAAAAGTTCGGCTTTCTACTCGACGCGCTGGCTTATGGAGCCCCGCCGCATGCGGGATTGGCCCTCGGTCTCGACCGCATGGTCGCCATGCTGGTGGGCAGTGAGTCGATCCGCGACGTGATTGCGTTCCCCAAGACTCAGCGGGCGGCTTGCCTGTTGACCGATGCGCCGGCGAGCGTCGCCGCGACGCAGCTCAGGGAGCTTGGAATTCGGCTGGCATGACGCGTCCGCGACAGGCGCTGGTGGCGGCTGCAACGGCGGCGCTCGTGGCACTAGCCGGCGGCTGCAGTACGCTTCGGCAGACACTGCCGGGGCTTGGGGGTGGCGACCACGGCCGGACGCTTTCGATTGCGATCCTGCCGCTTGCCTATCGTGACGACTCGGGCGGGCTGCCGTGTGACCTGTGCCCGGACAAGCTCGTGATGGCGCCGACCTCCCGCGATGACGCGCTGCTGGTAACGGCTTTTTTTTACGAGGCCCTCGAGAGCCATCCTCGGTTTACGGTGATGCCCGAAGAAGTCGTGAACAGTGTTCTCGAGCGGTCACTCGCCGGTGCCGCCGAGCGACTGCGCGCGCGCGGCGACGTCGATGCGGTTCTTACAGGCGGCTTGCTCGAACTCAGGCCGCGCGTCGGCGATCCTCGGGCTCCCGAGCGGCGCGCCGGAGCCGCGGTGTACGCGGCGCTGATCCGGCTGTCCGATGGAGAAGTCCTGTGGAAAGCGTTCTATGACGAGGACGATCGACCCCGGGGCCGCTTCCGGTCGCAGATCGGACGTCTCGTCGGGGAGGGGCGGGACCTCGGCCGGACGGCGGTGGAAGTCGCCCGGGGAGAGGTGGTCCGCATGGTATCCGAACTCGTCGATCGAGTACGTTGAGCGGGGGGTGTGTCGTGACGGCGACGATTCTCGACGGCAAGGCCCTGGCGGCCGAGATACGCGGGCAGCTCGCTGAACGAATTTCCGACCGGGTCGCGCGCGGCCTCAGGCCGCCGGGTCTGGTTACGATCCTGGTGGGCGAGGATCCTGCCTCCAAGGTGTACGTCGGGCGCAAGCAGCGCGAGGCTCGGGAGGTCGGCATGGTGTCCGAGTCCGTCGAGCTTGCTGCCGATACCAGCGAAGACCGTCTTCTCGAGACGATCGATGCGTACAACCGACGTGAGGACGTCGATGGGATCATCGTGCAGTTGCCGCTGCCGGCTCACCTCGATGAAGACACGGCCGTTGCGGCCGTTCGGCCGGACAAGGACGTCGACGGATTGCATCCCGTAAACCAGGGCGCTCTGTTCACCGGCCGGCCGGGCCTGCGACCCTGCACGCCGGTCAGTTGCATGAGACTCATCGACCGTAGTGGCATCGATCCGAAGGGATGCACAGCGGTCGTCGTCGGCCGCTCCGCGCTGGTCGGCAAACCGGTGGCGATGATGCTGCTCGAGCGACACGCCACCGTGGTCCTTTGCCACTCGCGCACGGCGGATCTGGCCGCGGAAGTGGGACGGGCGGACATTCTCGTTGCGGCCGTGGGCAAGCCCGCCGTGATTCGCGGGGAGTGGGTGAAGCCCGGCGCCGTCGTCATCGACGTCGGGATCAATCGCGTCGACGGAAAGCTCGTCGGTGATGTCGAGTTCGAGACCGCGCGCGAGCGCGCCGGCTTCATTACCCCGGTTCCCGGCGGTGTCGGTCCGATGACCGTGGCGATGTTGTTGAGCAATACCTTCGATGCCTGCGTCCGGCGCGAGCACAGTGGGGGAGGACGGTGAAGCGGACGCCCCTGTACGCCGAGCATCTAGCGGCCGGTGGAAAAATCGTCGAATTCGCCGGGTGGGCGCTTCCGGTCCAATATCGCTCGATCGTCGACGAGCACCGCGCAGTGCGGTCCGCGGCGGGTCTGTTCGACGTGAGCCACATGGGCGAAGTCGAGATCGAAGGCCCCGGCGCCGAGGCGTGCTGCGCGCGTCTGTTCGCCAACGATGTGCGGCGTCTCGAGCCCGGGAAGGCCCAGTACAGCTTGCTGCCGAACGAGCACGGCGGTGTCGTCGACGACGTGATCGTCTACCGCCTCGAGCGCGACCGCTTCATGGTGTGCCTGAACGCGGCCAATGCCGACAAGGATGTAGCCTGGATCGAGACCCATGCCGGGCCGGACGTGACGATCCGTGATCTGAGTGCCGTAACGGCTTTGATCGCCGTTCAGGGACCGGCGGCGGCGGCGATCCTCGAGCGGGTGGCGCCCTCCGTCGCGGGGCTCGGGCGGTTTTCGGTCGCGCGCGTCGAGCTCGGCGGGGCGCTCGTGTGGGCGGCACGGACCGGCTACACGGGCGAGGACGGGTTCGAACTGTTCGCCGAAACCGATGCGGCGGTGGATCTGTGGCGCGCGCTTCTCGACGCGGGAAGATCCGACGGCCTTACGCCGGCGGGATTAGGGGCTCGCGACACTCTGCGACTCGAAGCCGCGCTTCCCTTGTACGGGCACGAACTCGACGAGGACACCAGTCCGTTCGAGGTCGGCCTCGGCTGGGTCGTGAAACTCAACCGTCCGGACATGGTCGGGTACCGGGCGCTCGCCCGTGCGGCCGAAGGCGCGTGTGCCAGGCGTCTCATCGGACTCGAGGTCGACGGCGGAATTGCACGAGCGGGCTGTGCGGTTGTTGCTTCCGGCGAAAAGATTGGCATTGTTACCAGCGGTTCATATGGCCCCTGGGTGCGGCGAGCCATCGCTATGGCGCTGGTCGATCGCGACGCGCCGACCGATGCCGTGCGCGTCGAGGTGAGGGGTAAGGAGAGAGTGGCGCGCGAGGTACGATTGCCCTTCTACTCGCGCGAAGGCTGATCGACGTGACCCAATGAGCTGTTTCGCAGTGAGGTGTTGCCATGGAGTTCCCCGACAACCTTCGATACACGAAGGAACATGAGTGGGTCCGAGTGGACGACGATGGCACCGTTCTCGTCGGCATCACCGACTACGCCCAAGACCAGTTAGGAGACATCGTCTACGTCGAACTGCCCGACGTCGACGAAGAAGAGCCCGTGTCGAAAGACGAGCCTCTGGCCGTCGTCGAGTCGGTCAAGGCGGTTTCCGACGTCTACGCGCCGGTCACGGGGACGGTGACCGAGATCAACGACGAGTTACCGAACAGTCCCGAAGTCATCAATCAAGACCCGTACGGGGACGGCTGGATGGTGCGGATGAAGCCGGAGAACGAGGAAGAGCTCGACGAACTACTGACGGCCGAGGAGTACGAGGCCCTGGTCAACGAATTGTCCTGAGCGCGCATGCGCTTCGTTCCGCACAGTGACCAGGACGTCGAGCGGGCACTTCGGGTCATCGGCGCCGGCTCGGTGGATGCCCTGTTCGACTCCATTCCCGAGTCGCTTCGCCAGCGTGCCTCACTCGACCTGCCGGCGGGGCTCGACGAACAGGGCGTGTGGCGGCGGCTGCGCGACCTGGCGGGCCGAAATCGCGTCCTCCGGTCGTTTCAGGGTGCCGGTTGTTACCGTCACTACGTGCCCGCGGTCGTAGACCAGGTCCTTTCGCGACCGGAATTCGCGACCGCGTACACGCCCTACCAGCCCGAGGTCAGTCAGGGAACGCTGCAGGCGTGCTTCGAGTTCCAAACCTACGTCTGCCTGCTCACCGGTTTGGAAGTCGCCAACGCCAGCCTGTACGACGGTGCGTCGGCGCTTGCCGAGGCGGTCCTGATGGCGCTGAGAGTCGCTCCCCGCAGGTCGCGGGTCGTCGTCTCAGCGGGCATTCATCCCGAGTACCGAGCGACGGTGGAGACGTATTTGCGCGGGTACGGTCGCGGCGTGATCGACACGGTGCCGCTGGCCGGAGACGGCCGAACCGATCTCGATGCCCTCGAGGCGGCGTGCAACGAGGACACCGCCGCCGTCTGCATCGGGTATCCGAATTTCTATGGCGTGATCGACGATGTTGGCGGTGCAGCCCGCCTGGCTCACGACTGCGGCGCTCTTGCGGTGTCCGTCACCGGAGAGGCGCTGTCCCTCGGGTTGCTGGCGGCGCCGGGCCGGTGCGGCGCGGACATCGCCGTAGCCGAAGGACAGAGCCTCGGCTTGCCGCCCTCGTACGGCGGCCCTGGGGTGGGCCTGTTCGCTACCCGAGAGAAGTTCGTTCGCCAGATGCCCGGTCGCGTCGTCGGCGAGACGATCGACGAGCAGGGCCGGCGCGGTTACGTCCTAACGCTGGCGACACGCGAGCAGCACATCCGGCGCGAGAGAGCGACGTCGAACATCTGCACCAATCAAGGGCTCGCGGCGCTGGCCGTGACCGTGTACCTGAGCGTCACCGGCCGCCGGGGGCTCGCGCGGCTCGCCGCGCTAAATGCCGTACGGGCGCACGAAGTGGCCGAGCGCCTCGCCGCCGAGGCAGGGGTTTCGCCGGTGTTCGACGGGCCGTTCTTCAATGAGTTTACAGTGCCCGAACCGAAGGCGCCCGGGTGGTACGAAACGGCCGTCGCCGCGGGCGTGGTACCCGGGGTGCGGACCGCCGAGCTTGCACCCGGTGAGCCGCAGGCTGCCGGCCGGTTGTTGATCGCCGTGACCGAGTGCACCGGGGATGCCGATGTCGATCTTCTCGTACGAGCGTTGCGGGAGGCACGAGCGGCGTGAGAGAGCCGTTGGAGCCGCTGATCTTCGAGAAGTCGCGCCCGGGCCGATCCGGCGCCGATTGGGAGGCGATCGGGCCCTTGCCGATCGATTCCGCGTTGCTGCGGGACGATCTCGAGGGGTTCCCCGAGCTGTCCGAGCCGGAGGTCGTGCGCCACTATCATCGGCTGGCGGCGCTCAACTACTCGGCGGCAACGCACTTCTATCCGCTCGGATCGTGCACGATGAAATACAACCCGGT
The DNA here is from genome assembly GCA_964597375.1 of uncultured Myxococcales bacterium. Taxonomy (GTDB): domain Bacteria; phylum Desulfobacterota; class Binatia; order UBA1149; family SPBQ01; genus CAZQYE01. The sequence continues at coordinate 5,389 of CAZQYE010000047.1, read as the reverse complement.
CCTGAACGAGCGGGTCGCGGCGCTCGAGGGTTTTGCCTGTCTCCATCCGTACGCGCCGCCGGAGACGGCTCAAGGGAGTCTCGAGCTCCTGTGGGATCTCGAACGGTGGCTGTGCGAGATCAGCGGCCTCGACGCGGTCTCGTTGCAACCGGCCGCCGGCGCCCAAGGGGAACTCACCGGCGTCAAGATGATCCGCGCCTGGCACGAGGCGCAAGGGCACCCGCGTTCGAAGATTCTGATTCCGGAAAGCGCCCACGGAACGAACCCGGCGAGCGCCGCCCTCAGTGGTTACAAGGCGATCCCGGTGCCCTGCGATGCTGGTGGGCTGCTGCGCGTCGATGCGGTGCGCGCCGTGCTCGACGAAGAGGTCGCCGCCTTGATGGTGACCAACCCCAACACGCTTGGACTGTTCGAATCGGAAATCGAGGCCATTGCTGCGGCCGTGCACGATGCCGGGGCGCTCGTCTACATGGACGGCGCCAACATGAACGCCTTGATGGGCAAGGCCAAGCCCGGACACATGGGAGTCGACGTCCTGCAGTTCAACCTGCACAAGACCTTCTCTACGCCTCATGGCGGCGGTGGGCCGGGTGCGGGGCCGGTCGCCGTTCGCTCGTGCCTGGAACCCTACCTGCCTGTGCCACGCCTGGTCCGGCGCGACAGGCGGCTGCAGTGGGATAGCGAGCGGCCCCAGTCGATCGGGCGCGTGCGTTCGTTCTACGGTAATTTCGGCATCCTCGTCCGCGCCTATGCGTACTTGCTGGCCTGCGGCGGCGAGGGGTTGCGGGAGGTGACCGAGTGCGCCGTCTTGGCGGCGAACTATGTGCGCGCGCGGTTGTCCGATCATTACCACCTTCCGTATCCCTCGCGGTCGCTGCACGAGGTGGTGTTCTCCGACAAGCGGCAGAACGAACACGGAATCAAGACGCTCGACATCGCGAAGAGACTGCTCGACTACGGTTTTCACGCGCCGACGATCTACTTCCCATTGGTCGTCCATGGGGCGCTGATGATCGAGCCGACCGAAACCGAGAGCCTCGAGACGCTCGACGCGTTCGCCGAGGCCATGATCGAAATCGATCGGGAAGCGCGAGAGTCCCCGGAGGTCGTGCGCAGTGCGCCCGTGCGTACCCCTCTGGCCCGCCTCGACGAGACTCGGGCGGCGCGCCGGCCGGTGCTTGCCTGGCGGCCCCGAGGCGACGGTCAGGGGGAGCGGTGAACGGCGGATTCAGGCCGTGGTACGGGCGAATCGGCCGGCGCTGGCCGTGGTGGCTTCAATCGTTTATGATCGTTCGCGTAAACGCCGGCGACCGGCCGGCCGAGGAGAGGTAGTTCGATGTTCGGCCTTGGAGTAACCGAGCTCATTATCATCCTGGTGATCATCCTGATCATGTTCGGGGCCGGCAAGCTACCGGAAATCGGAGAAGGTCTCGGCCGGGGCATCCGCAACTTCCGCAGGTCGGTCAAGGCGCCCGACGAAATCGACGTCACTCCGAAGGATGAAAAAGAGGTGGAGAGTGACCGGCAAGGGGCTCCGCCGAAACAATCCTGAGCAACACCTCCGAGGCGCCGGGCTCTACGCCGGCGAACGTCATCTGGCAATGAATCGTAGCACCGGGCGAAGCGACCGCATTGCGGCCGGGATCGAGCTGCTCGAGAGCACGCAGCTCGCTGTTGCTCAGGCGCCGCAGAAGTCGTTCGGACACGGTCTTGCCGCAGGTCGCCGAACGGACGGCAATGGTGGTCCCGTCTCCGGCGACGGCACGGCCCTCGAGAACCACTCGGTCGACGTCGATCAAGGCTTCGTTGAGGACATCGGCGCGGACCACGAGAACCGGCGTCTGGTCCGCCAACTTCGTGTACCACGCTTGCGTCGAATCGATGCGCAGTTGCGCGGGAAGCGCCGAATCGGCGGCGAGGCTGGTCCGGGATCCGGGCCACAGGAGCCTCGAGGTGACTTTCTCGGTCCAAGCGTGGTGGCGCACCATGAACACGGCGAGCATCGCGAACCCGAGCAGCAGCGCCGCCAGCAAGGTGAACACGGCGCCCAGGGAAGTCTGGGGCCCTCGATCGAGGCGGACGGTAGTGGGAGCACGTCGGGCGGGCATGCGCAGCCGGGGCCATTGTACGGTCGCGGGGAGCCGATGACAACGAACCCGGGCGAGCCGGATATCAGCGTCGTCGTCCCGGCGTACAACGAGGAAGGGAACATCGGGCCGGTCGTCCGAGAAGCGAGCGCTTACCTCAGTAGTCTCGGGCTGCGTTACGAAATCGATGTCGTCGACGACGGCAGCGAAGATGGAACCGCGCGCGTTCTCGAAGCGCTGCGGCGCGCGGATCCTGCCGTGCGCATCATCCGCCATCGCCGGAACCTCGGCTACGGCGCCGCCGTGCGCAGCGGCCTGTTTCGCGCCCGCGGCCGGCATGTCTTGCTCATCGACGGCGATGGTCAGTTCCGTATCGATACGCTGGCCCGCGTGTGGCCGGAACGAGAGCGGGCGGACATGGTCTTGGGGTACCGGCGGCCGCGACGGGATCCACCCTGGAGGCGACTTGCCGGGTGGCTCTACAGCCGTGTGTTCGTGCGGCTGTTGTTTGGCGGCGGGTATCGCGACGTCAACTGCGGCTTCAAACTGATCGCCCGGCGTGTGCTCGATTCGATCGACCTGTCGGCCGACGGGGCTCTCGTCAGCGCGGAACTGCTGACGAGGGCGCGCCGTCTCGGCGCGACGTGGGTCGAGGTTCCAGTCGATCACTTTCCGCGGCGTTGCGGCAAGGCAACTGGTCTGATGCCGCGGGTGCTGCTCACCGTGTTGCGGGAGGCGCTGGCCGTGAGGCGGGAGGCGCTGGCGCCGGCCGTGCCGCGCCCGTCCGGGTTGCGGCCCGGCTGCGATGCGCTAGAATCGACCTCGTTCTAACTTCAGAAAGCGAAAGTGGCGGAACTGGCAGACGCGCAGGATTCAGGATCCTGTGGCCGCGAGGCCGTGGGGGTTCAAGTCCCCCCTTTCGCACCACGTTGCTGACTGCTCCGCGCTTCTTCAAGGGACACCCGCGACCGTATGAACGCATCCGACTTCCGCCGCGCCATGGGAAACTTTGCCACCGGTGTCACCGTCGTGACGACGGCGCGCGAGGGACGCTTCTATGGGTTTACAGCCAATTCCCTCACGGCCGTGTCTCTCGATCCTCTCCTGCTGCTGGTCTGCGTGGACCGGGGAGGGGAGGCGCACCGCGAGATGGAGTCGTGCGCGGCCTTTGCCGTAAACATCCTCGCGTCGGATCAGAAAGACCTGTCCAACCACTTTGCATCGCGGGACACCTCGGGCGGTGACCGCCTCGCGGGTGTGCCGTTCCGCTGTGGGAAAACGGGAGCACCCGTTCTCGATGGTGCACTGGCGGTGCTCGAGTGCGTGAAGGCCGACCGGCTCGACGGCGGAGACCACTCGATCTTCATCGGCCGAGTCGAGGCAGGCGAGATCGACCCGGCGCAACGAGACGCCCTCGTGTACTTTCGCGGCGCCTACCGCAGCCTCGGGTCCGAGTAGGGCGGCCGCGGAAGGCCCCCGGCGCCCCTTGTGCGCGCTGAGGCGGCCGCCGCGGAGTGCTTTCCTAGCCGGCGAGTTTCTCGCATGCTTCGATGACCTCGGGCGGTGCCTGCACGAGCTCGATCAAGACGCCCTCGCCGCCGATCGGCGCATCGTCGTTTCCCTTCGGGTGGATGAAGCAGACGTCGTACCCGGCCGCGCCCTTGCGAATCCCGCCCGGCGTGAACCGCACTCCCTGCTGCTCGAGCCACGAAACGGCCGCCGCGAGATCGTCGATCCACAGGCCGATGTGGTTGAGCGCCGGTTCGTGGACCCGAGGGCGTTTCTCGGCATCGATCGGCTGCATCAAGTCGACCTCGACCTTGAGGGGACCACGCCCGGCGACGGCGATGTCTTCATCGACGTTCTCGCGTTCACTGCGGAACGTTCCGGTTATCTCGAGGCCGAGCGTATCGACCCAGAGCTTGCGCAGCCTCTGCTTGTCGAGTGCGCCGACGGCGATTTGCTGAACTCCCAGAACACGGAATGGTCTTTCGCTCACAATTCTCTCCCTGCGGTCGTCGCTAAGGCGGCGCCCCGTGACGGGGGACCCCGGAGCCGGCGCCGATGGCTTTGTAGCCAAGCCGGTGCCTTGGCTCAAGCGCCGCGAGCGGACTTTGCCCCGCCGATCGCCGTGTTATAGTCGGCCGATACCGTGGCACGCTACGACCCGAAATCCTTCGAGCAGCGGTGGTACCGCGCGTGGCTCGAGAGCGGAGCGTTCGCTCCGCCGCCGCGCCGGGAAGGGGAACGAACGTTTTCCATGGTCATTCCCCCGCCGAACATCACCGGCTCCCTCCACATGGGACACGCCCTCAACAACGTGCTCCAGGACGTCTTGTGTCGCTACCATCGCATGCTCGGGGACGCGACCCTGTGGATCCCGGGTACCGACCACGCCGGGATCGCCACCCAGAACGTGGTCGAAAGGCAGTTGCTGGCCGAGGGGCGCGACCGCCACGAGCTCGGCCGGGAGGGCTTCGTCGAGCGTGTCTGGCAGTGGCGCGAGCAGTCGGGCCGGCAGATCACCGAGCAGCTCAAGCGGCTCGGTGTGTCGTGCGATTGGTCACGCGAACGCTTCACGATGGACGAGGGCCTTTCCCGCGCGGTCCGCGAAGTCTTCGTTTCGCTGTACGAAGAAGGGCTGGTGACGCGCGACCGGTACTTGATCAACTGGTGCCCGCGCTGCCGGACGGCGCTGTCGGACATCGAAGTCGAGCACGAAGAGCAGGACGGCCATCTGTGGCATCTGCGTTACCCGTTCGAGGACGGGTCGGGGTCGGTCGTGGTCGCCACGACGAGGCCGGAGACGATGCTCGGTGATACGGCGGTGGCCGTCCATCCCGAGGACGAGCGCTATCGAGACTGCGTCGGCAAGTCGATCGTCCTGCCGGCGGTCGGCCGTATCATTCCGCTGATCAGCGATTCGTACGTCGATCGTGAGTTTGGTTCGGGCGCCGTCAAGATTACGCCCGGCCACGATCCGAACGACTACGAGATCGGCTTGCGCCACGAACTGCCGATGATCTCGGTGATGAACGACGACGGGACGATGTCGGATGAGGCGGGCGAGTACGCCGGCCTCACGCGAGAGGCGTGCCGGCAGGCGCTGATCGAGCGATTCGAGGCGGATGGGACCCTCGTACAGGTCGAGCCGCATCGCCACGCGGTGGGAACGTGTTACCGCTGCCACACGGTGGTCGAGCCGCTGCTGTCCGTTCAATGGTTCGTGCAGGTGGAGGGCCTTGCGCGGCGCACGCTCGAGGCGATCGACGCCGGGCGCACCCGGTTCGTCCCGGCGCATT
>CAZQYE010000046.1:0-11117 GCA_964597375.1 uncultured Myxococcales bacterium | reverse complement strand
CATGCGGCTTTCGTTTCACCCGGAGGCGGCCGAAGGGTATAAGGGAGTCCCGTGGTAGGGCGAAGCGCCCGCCACGGTTTTTTCATGACCGACGCAACCGGCGAACAGCGAGCTCTGGCCATTATCCCCGCTCGCTACGCCTCCTCACGGCTGCCGGGAAAGCCACTGGCCGAAATCGCCGGACGACCCATGATCGAGCACGTCTACCGCCGGGCCTGCCGGGCGCGCACGGTCGAGCGCGTCTTGGTCGCCACCGACGACGAGCGCATCCGGGCGGCACTCGAGCCGGCGGCGCCGGTCGTCATGACGAGTCCGGAGCTGGCGAGTGGAAGCGACCGCGTAGCCGAGGTCGTGCGCGCCGTCGATTGCGCGATCGCCGTCAACGTCCAAGGGGACCTGCCGCTGCTCGACCCGGCGCTGATCGACGCGCTCGTGGAGCGGCTGCGGAGCGATCCTTCCCTTGGAATGGCGACCTGCGCCGTGCCGATTCGCTCGCGCGACGAGATCGAGAACCCGTCGGTCGTCAAAGTCGTCGTCGCCGGCGACGGTCGCGCTCTGTACTTTTCGCGCGCGCCGATCCCTTACGACCGGGACCAGGGCGGCCGCTTCGACGGCGCGCTCCACCACGTGGGTCTTTACGCGTATCGCCGCGAGACCTTGCTGCGCTTCGCCGAACTCGCGCCTGGCCGCCTCGAACGAATCGAGCGTCTCGAACAGTTGCGCGCGCTCGAATACGGTATAGGTATCGGTGTGGTCGTCACCGACGGCCCGCCGCCGATGGAAGTCGATACACCCGAGGATCTCGAGCGCGCCCGCAGCGTGCTCGAGAAGGGCTCGTCGGCGTCCCTGTCGCGGGATCATGGGGACCCCGCGTCGATCTCCAAGCCGGAAGGAAAGTGACTCGACGCAAGAAATCTCGAAGCAAGCAGCGGCGGACCAAGTACATTTTCGTCACTGGGGGAGTGGCGTCGGCGCTCGGCAAGGGCCTGGCATCGGCGTCGATCGGTGCCTTGCTCGAGGGCACCGGACTGCGGGTGACGATGCTCAAGATGGACCCGTACATCAACGTCGACCCGGGAACGATGAGCCCGTTCCAGCACGGCGAAGTCTACGTCACCGACGACGGCTACGAAGCCGATCTCGATCTGGGTCACTACGAGCGTTTCGTCTCGACGCCGATGAGCCGCGCCAACAACGTCACCACCGGCTCGGTCTACTACGAGGTGATCCGCAAGGAACGCCGCGGCGACTACCTCGGAGGAACCGTGCAGGTGATCCCGCACATCACCGACGAGATCAAAGAGCGGATTCGCAAGGCCGCCGAGGGCTACGACATCTTGATCGGCGAAGTCGGCGGCACGGTCGGCGACATCGAGGGCCTGCCGTTTCTCGAAGCGATCCGCCAGATGCGGATGGACGAAGGCGAGGAGAACGTCCTCTACATCCACCTGACGCTGGTTCCATTCATTCGCACCGCCGGCGAGCTCAAGACCAAGCCGACCCAGCACAGCGTCAAGGAACTCACGGGCCTAGGCATCCAGCCCGACGTCCTGCTGCTGCGGTGCGATCGGGACATCGATGAGTCGATCAAGCGCAAGGTCGCGCTGTTCTGCAACGTGGATGTGGACTCGGTGATCACGGCGCGCGACGTCAAGAGTATCTACCGCCTACCGTTGCTGCTCGAAGAAGAAGGACTGCACGACCGCATCACCGACAAGCTCAGCATCTGGACCGGAAGGCCGCGCCTGGGAGACTGGGCCAAGGTCGCCGCCATCGCCGAAAACCCGAAGGAGCGCGTCCGCGTGGCGATGGTCGGCAAGTACGTCGACTTGATCGACTCCTACAAGTCGCTCAACGAAGCGCTCGCCCACGGCGGCATCGCCAACGAGACGGCGGTCGAGATCGTCCACGTCGACTCCGAGCAAATCGAGAGCGATGGACTGACGCCCGAAGTGCGCAGTGCCGATGCGATCCTGGTCCCCATGGGATTCGGCCCGCGTGGCACCGAAGGCAAGATTGCCGCGGTCCGTTATGCGCGTGAAAACGGCGTGCCGTTTCTCGGCATCTGTTTCGGCATGCAAATGGCGGTGATCGAATTCGCGCGCAACGTGTGCGGGCTCGAGGGGGCGAACTCCCGCGAGGTGGACGAGAACACACCGCATCCGGTGATCGACCTCATGCTCGAGCAACGGGACCTGTCCGACATGGGCGGCACGATGCGCTTGGGAGCCTATCCGTGCACGATCCGCGAGGGCACGCTCGCCCACCGGATCTACGGCAAGAAGCACATCAGCGAGCGCCACCGCCACCGGTACGAGTTCAACACCCACTACCGCGATCAGATCGAAAAGGGAGGAATGGTCCTGAGCGGCACCTCGCCCGACGGAACCCTCGTGGAGATGGTCGAGATTCCCTCGCACCCCTGGTTCCTGGCCTCGCAGTTTCATCCGGAGTTCAAATCGCGTCCTCTCGATTGCCACCCGATCTTCAAAGGATTCATCAAGGCCGCCCTGGCCAGGCGCCGCGAGCTCGCGCAAACGCCGCCGCTCGCCGGCCTCAAGGTCGCTCGCGGGTCGGAGGGCTCGCAGTGAGCGGAGAGCCGTTTCCCATCGGTTGCGGCAGCCGCACGGTCACGGCCGGCGGTCGCAACCTGTTCTTGATCGCGGGTCCGTGCGTGATCGAATCGCGCGACTCGGCGCTGCGGCACGCAGAGCGCCTCGCTCGGATCTCGGACTCGAGCGGCGTACCGATCGTCTTCAAGTCGTCCTACGACAAGGCCAACCGTACGTCGCACCGCTCCTACCGCGGACCTGGGCTCGACGAGGGCCTTCGCATCCTCGCCGACGTGCGCGAGGCGACCGGGCTGCCCGTGCTGACGGACGTGCACGAAACCGCCGAGGTAGACGCTGTCGCCGGCGTCGCCGACGTCTTGCAGATCCCGGCGCTCCTTTGCCGGCAGACCAGCCTCGTTCAAGCCGCCGCAAGAAGCGGCAAAGTCGTGAACCTCAAAAAAGGACAGTTCATGGCGCCCTGGGACATGCGGCACGCGCTGGCCAAGGCACGCGAGGCGGGAGGCGGATCCGTGATGCTCACCGAGCGGGGCTCCTCATTCGGATACGGCAACCTCGTCGTCGACTTCCGCTCGCTCGTCGTGATGCGCGAGCTCGGGGCCCCGGTGGTGTTCGACGCGACGCACTCGGTGCAACTTCCAGGCGGTGCCGGCGACGCCTCTTCGGGCGACCGCCGGTACATCGGGCCGCTGGCGCGCGCGGCCGTGGCCGTCGGTGTCGACGGCTTGTTCATGGAAGTCCACGAAGATCCCGATGCAGCGCTGAGCGACGGCCCCAACTCCCTGCCTCTCGATGAGCTGCCCGGCTTGCTCGCCGAGCTGCTCGAGCTGCATCGTTGCAGACAGAGCGCGCCATGAACGGTCTACCGAGAAGCATTGTCTCTCCGATCCGGTCGATCGGTTGCGGCCGGACAACCTCGCAGCGGGCCATCGGTACAAAACGGCTCGAGCGCACGGGCGGCATGCACCCGGACGCTCGAAAAACTGGACACGCCGACGGGACGGGACCGTTCCGGCCAGCGAGACGACAGAGCCTCCCATGAAAGGCACAGGCAACGAGCAGCGCGGACGACTCCAGAACCGGAGCACACCCGCCTCTTCCCAGCCTCCGAGCCAGCCCGAACAGGCACAAGCGACGCTCGAGTCGGCGCGCCGCGTTCTCGACATCGAGGCCGAGGCGATCGCGCGCTGCGCCGAGAAACTCGACGAGCGCTTCGTTCGCGCAGTCGAGCTCGTGCTCGATTGTCGCGGCCGTGTGGTCGTCACCGGCATGGGCAAATCGGGACTGATCTGCCGCAAGATCGCCGCGACGCTGGCATCGACCGGCACCTCGGCGTTGTTCCTCCACGCGGCGGAAGCGATCCACGGGGACCTCGGCATGTTCGCCCGGGGCGACCTCTGCCTGGCCGTCTCCAACAGTGGCACGACGAGGGAGCTGCTGGCCCTCTTGCCGGCCATCAAGCGGCTGCAACTCCCCCTGATCGCGATTACGGCACACCCGCAGTCGCCGCTCGCTGAAGCCGCCGACGTCGTCCTCGACCTGGCGCTCGCCCGCGAAGCCTGCCCGCTGGACTTGGCGCCTACTGCCAGCACGACGGCAACGCTCGCCCTCGGCGACGCCCTTGCCGTCGCCGTCCTCGAGCGGCGCGGCTTTTCCGAGCGCGACTTCGCGCTCTTGCACCCCGGCGGAGCGCTCGGCCGCAAACTCTTGCGCGTGCGCGACGTGATGCACACCGACAGCGGCGTCCCGGTGATCGGCCCGGACCGTAGCGCGCGCGAAGCCCTCGAAGTCATGACCAAGGGCGGGCTTGGCGTGGTTGCCGTCGTCGATGAGGCCGGCGCGCTCGTCGGCGTGATCACCGACGGCGACGTTCGGCGCGGCGTCTTGCGCTTCGACGGGTTCGCCGACCGGCGGGTCTCCGAAGTCATGACGCCCAACCCCAAGTGCGTCGACGGCTCGGCGCTGGCCGCCGAGGCGCTGGCGCGCATGGAAGAGCACGCCATCACCTCTCTGTTCATCGTCGACGAGCAAACCTCCCGGCCGCTCGGGATCGTTCACATGCACGACCTGCTCAAAGCCGGAATCGCCTGAGCCGGCGGGCTGACCGAGCTGCGATGAAACGCCGGGTCCTACGCGCCTTGCTACTCGCGATCGTCGTCATCGGCGTGCCGGCGGTCTACTTGCGCGGGGGCAGTCGCGTCTCCCTCGACGACTTGATCGAGGTAGCGCGTTTTCGAGCCTCCGCCCTTCCCGAACTCGTCCAGCGCATTCGCGACTTTCATCGCGTCGTGACGCGAAACGGGGAGAAGCTCCTCGAGCTGTCGGCCAAGGAGGCAAGGTACTTTCGCGATGAAACCGCGGTCGAGATCATCGAGCCGCGCATCGTGTTTTTCGACGAAGGCCGCGCCGTCGGCGAGATCGCGGGGACGCGCGGCCGGGTGGTGCTCAGCGGAAACGACGTCACCGCCGTTTCCATGCATGGCAACGTGCGCTTTCGCTTGGCCGATTTCGTGGTGGAAACCGGTGAACTCACGTACGATCGGCCCGGCCAGCGGATCGTCGCCCGGGGTCCCTCGGTGATTCGCTCACCGGAGTTGACGTTGCGCGGCGCCGGGATCACGGTCGATCTGCGCGAACGGACGCTGGTCGTAGAAGAAGACGTGGACATGGCACTGCACAAGGTGAGCGGACCGGGAAACCCGTCGGAGGCCGGCGGATGAGATCCGGCAGGAACGCATCGACGGCAGTGGCGCTGGCGTCGATCCTGTTTTTCACGGCCGCGCCCGCCGGTGCGGTCAACGACGTCGACATCCGCGAGCAGACGGGCGACGTCATCGCTCGGGTGGCCGAGGCCGCACAGGGCCTGCGTTTCGGCAAGCACCTGCCGGGCGACGTCGAGGTCACCTCGGATCGGATGACCTTCGACTACAAGCGCGGAACCCTGGTCTACACCGGGCACGTGCGTGTCTTGCACAAGGACATCCGGCTGCGCTCGGACCGCATCGACGTGGTGTTCGAGCCGGGACGCACCGATTCCCTGCGGTCGATCACGGCCACCGGCCACGTCGAGGTCGTGCGCGGCGACGAAACCGCCACCGGCAACACGGCCGTCTACGATCCCAGTCGCGCTACGCTGACGCTTTCGGGCAACGCCCGCCTTGGTTCGGGGCGCCACCGCGTCGAGGGACAGCGCGTGGTAGTCTATCTCGACGAAGGCCGCGCGGTGGTCGAGGGCGGCGGCGGGCCGGTGCGGGCCCGCATTTCCCCACGCACGAGCGAGGTCGAGGATTTGCTCGAATGAGCGACGGGCAGCTTCGCGCCGACGATTTGGTAAAAACTTTCGGCGGCCGCCGGGTGGTCGACGGGCTGACGCTGCGCGTCAATCCGGGCGAGGTCGTGGGCCTGCTCGGTCCCAACGGCGCAGGCAAGACGACGACATTTCACATGATCGTCGGTTTCGAGCAGCCCGACGCCGGCAGCATCAGCCTCGCGGGCAAGAGCCTCGCGGGGCTGCCGATGCACGAGCGGGCGCGCCGGGGCATCGTGTATCTGCCCCAGGAAGCATCGGTTTTTCGAAGACTTACGGTCGAGCAGAACATTTTGGCCATTCTCGAAACGCTGCGCTTGTCGGCTGCCGAGCGGGCCGAGCGGCTCGACCGATTGCTCGACGACCTGGGCATCGCCCACCTGCGGGCCAATCAGGCTTCCTCGCTGTCGGGGGGCGAGCGGCGGCGAGTGGAAATCGCCCGCGCCCTGGTCCTAGACCCCCTGTTCATGCTGCTCGACGAGCCGTTCGCAGGCATCGACCCGATCGCCGTGCTCGACATTCAAGCGATAATTTCGCAACTTAGGGACCGGGGAATTGGTATCCTGATTACGGACCATAACGTGCGAGAAACTCTGGGCATATGTGACCGGGCCTATATCGTCAGCTCCGGCCGGGTGATCGAGGAAGGCCCCCCCGACGTGATCGCGGCCAGCAAGAAGGCCCGACAGATTTACCTCGGCGAACGCTTTAGCCTCTGACCAAGCAATGGCACTCGAGCAACGACTCAACCTGAAACAGACCCTCCAGCTGAGGATGACGCCCCAGCTCCGGCAGGCGATCAAGATCCTGCAGGTGTCGCGGGCCGAGCTCGAGACGATGATCGACGAGGAGCTGTGCGAGAACCCCACCCTCGAGGAGTTCGACGCCGAGTCAGCCCCGCCCGACGGCCCGGAGCTTCGCACCGGCGATCCCGTCAAGAGCGAAAGCGAGCAGACCGAGACCCCGACCGAGAAGCAGGAGACCGACGCCTCCGACTTAAGTGACGTCGACTGGGAGGACTACCTCGACCGCTTCGGCAACGAGTTTCACGGCTCGATCGGAACTGGCTCGGACCGGGACGACAACCGTCTCGCCTTTCTCGAGAATACGGCCGTCAGCCGCGACGACTTGGTCAGTTCTCTCGAAGACCAACTGCACTTGATCGCAATGAGCGACGACGAGCGCCGCGTCGCCGAGCTCATCATCAACAACCTCGACGAAAACGGCTACCTGGCCTGCTCGCCCGAAGAGATCGCGTTCATGGCGAACTGCTCTCTGCAGCTGGTTCAGGACGCCCGCGAAATCGTGCAGGAGCTCGAGCCGCCCGGCGTCGGCTCGGTCGATCTTCGCGAGTGCCTGCTCGTACAGCTCCGCCTGATCGGCTACGAGCCCGACGACTACGTGGTTCAGGTCGTCGACCGCCACCTGTCGGACCTCGAGTCCCGGCGTTACGACAAGATCGCCAAAGCGCTGAAGACGACGACCGAAGAAATCATCGAGTGCCACCGGATCATCCAAGGTCTCGAGCCCAAGCCCGGCCGCAACTTCGACGACGGAAGCACGCGCTACATCGTGCCCGACGTCTACATTCAGCGCATCGGTGACGAGTTTCAGGTCATTTTGAACGACGACGGCCTGCCCAACCTCCGCATCAGCCGTACCTACCGGGAGATGCTCGAAAAGGGGGCCGACGGCGACGACGGAGCCCGCGGCTACCTCCAGGACAAGCTGCGCTCGGCCCAGTGGTTGATCCGCTCGATCCACCAGCGCCAGCGCACGCTGTACAAGGTCACCAAGAGCATCGTCGAGCACCAGCGGGCGTTCCTGCTCCACGGCGTCGAACACCTCAAGCCGATGGTGCTCAAGGACATCGCCAACGACATCGGCATGCACGAGTCGACGGTCAGCCGCGCCACGGCCAACAAGTACGTCCACACCCCCCAAGGGATCTTCGAGCTGAAGTACTTCTTCACCAGCTCGATCCGCGGAACCGACGGCGGCAGCGTCAGCTCGGAGAGCGTCAAACAGAAAATTCAGCAGATCATCAGCCGCGAAGATCCGCGAAAACCCTTCAGTGACCAGCATATCGCCGATGTCCTGGCGCAGGAGAACATTGACATCGCACGGCGAACGGTGGCGAAATACCGGGAGCTTCTCGGGATCCTGCCGTCGTCGAAGCGCAAGAGGATGGCGGCCGGGACCTGAGCGGCGAGTCTACCGCGACGAGGTCTACAGGTCTTGCAGATTTCCGTCACCTTTCGTCACATGGAACCGAGCGAGGCGGTTCGGTCGTACGCGACCGACAAGGTCGCCCGCATCGTCGGCAAGTATCTCAAGCGGCCGATCGAGGCCCACTTGATCCTCTCGGTGGTCAAACACAGCCACACGGCCGAGATCAACGTGCACGCGCGCAACTTCGACGCGACCGCGAGTGAGTCGACCGGGGACCTCTACTCGGCGATCGACCTCGCGCTCGACAAGATCGAAAGTCAGCTCCGCAAGCGCAACGACCGCGTGAAGCGCCGCAAGGGGCGCGCCCCGGCGGCCGGCGAGCCGCTGGCGGTCCAGTTCGAGGTGCTCGAAGCCGACGACACCGAGAACCCCGGCGGACGCCGTGTCGTCGAAAGCGACAGCATCCCGGCCAAGCCGCTGTCGGTGGAGGATGCCATCTTGGAGCTCGAAGAAAGTCGGGCAGAGTTCCTCGTTTTTCGTAATTCGGCGAGCGAAGCGATCAGCGTGCTGTACAAACGCCGCGACGGCAACTATGGTCTGATCACCCCGAGTACCTGATGGCCATGCAACTCAGCGACATTCTCGATCCGCGGCACATCGTTCTCGATCTGACCGGCTCGACCAAGCGGGAAGTACTCGCACAACTGGCGGCGCCGATCGTCGAAACGCACCCCTCTCTCGATCACGACAAGCTCGTCGACGTCCTGGTGCGCCGCGAGGAAACCAGCACGACGGCGATCGCCGACGGCATCGCGATTCCCCACGGCAAGATGATCCTCGGTGAGGAAGTCATCGCCGGCTTCGGCCGCAGCCGCGAGGGCATCGATTTCGAATCGGTCGACGGAAACCCCACGCACCTGTTCTTCTTGCTCGTGTCGCCCGAGAGCCATCCATCGTTGCACTTGCGCTGGCTCGCACACCTGGCCGTCCTTCTCAAGAGCAGCGAGCTGCGCCAGCAACTGCTCGACGCCAATACCGCCGAAGAGGTACTGGCCGCCTTGGCACGCGAAGAACGGGCCCGCAGCGAGAGTCAGCCCGACGCCGCGAAGTGACGCCTTCCCAAGAGCCGGACCGTAGCGTCGACATCATCGTCGTCACCGGGACGTCCGGCTCGGGCAAGTCCACCGCAATCAACGCGCTGGAAGACGCCGGCTACTACTGTATCGACAACCTGCCGACCGCTCTCGTCGAGCGGTTCGTCGAGCTATGCGCCTCGGCGAGCGAGGGGATGGAACGCGTGAGCCTCGGGCTCGATCTTCGCGACGTCGCCTACGTCGAACGCTGGCCCAAGCTGCGGCGAGCGCTCGAAGAGGCCGGGCACCGGGTGCAAACGGTCTTTCTCGACGCATCCGACGAGGTCCTGCTGCGCCGCTTCTCCGAGACACGCCGGGCACACCCACTCGGCCAGGGCCGAGATCTTCCCGAGGCGATCGCAGTCGAGCGAGAGGCGCTGGCGCCGCTCAAGGAAATGGCCGAAACCGTCATCGACACCAGTGATCTCACGGTACACGACCTCAAGCGCCGGATGCAGGAACTCGCCACCGAGAGGGGTGCGGCCGTACGGCAGACGATCACCGTGAAGAGCTTCGGCTACAAGTTCGGGGTGGCCGGTGATGCGGACCTCGTCCTCGACGTACGGTTCCTCCCCAACCCCCATTTCGTCCCCGAGCTGCGCCCTCTCTCGGGACTCGATCGTCCGGTGGCCGATTTCGTCTTGGATCGGGACGACACGCGCGAGTTTCTCGACCACATGGACCGGCTGCTCGAGTTCCTGTTGCCGCGCTATCGAGCCGAGGGACGCTCGTACCTGACGATCGCAGTCGGCTGCACCGGCGGCCGCCATCGATCGGTCGTTCTCACCGAGGCCATCGCCGGGCGGCTGCGCCGGCGAGGAGTATCCGTGATCGTCCGTCACCGGGACATCGACCGCGGAATATGAAGGCGAAGGGGCAGTTCACCATCAAGAACGAGCTCGGGCTGCACTTTCGTGCGGCGGCCATGGTGGTGCGCACGCTGGCCGACTTCCGTGCCAAGGTCTCTATCTCCAACGGCTCGACCGTCGCCGACGCCCGCAGCGTCCTCGACCTGATGACGTTGGCCGCCGCGCCGGGGACCAAGGTCACCGTCGAAGCCGAGGGCGACGACGCCCGCGAGGCCGTAGAGGCCCTCGGCGCCCTGATCGACCGGAACTTCGCGGAATGACTCCCGCTTGACCCCCGCATGCGGCCTTAGTACTTGTGCTGACCATGCTCAAGGATTTCACGTTCACCTCCGAGTCCGTCTCCGAAGGCCACCCCGACAAGGTCTGCGACCAGATTTCCGACGCCGTCCTCGACGCGCACCTGGCGCTCGATCCCAATAGTCGGGTCGCCTGTGAGACGCTGGTCACCACCAACCTGATCGTCATCGCCGGCGAGATCACGAGCAACGGCCAAGTCGACTACGACGCGACCGCCAGGCGGGTAGCGCGGGAAATCGGCTACACGGGAACCGACGGCTTCGATGCGGAAAACTGCGAGGTCATGGTTCGCCTCGATGCGCAGTCACCCGACATCGCCCAGGGCGTGAACGTCGGTGAAGGCTTGCACGAGGAGCAAGGCGCCGGAGACCAGGGGCTGATGTTCGGATACGCGTGCAACCAGACCCCCGAACTCATGCCGCTTCCGATCTCCCTGGCACACCGGCTGGTCGAGCGGCTCGCCGAACTCCGAAAGAACGGCGAGATCCCTTACTTGATGCCCGACTCCAAATCGCAAGTCAGCGTCGAGTACCGGGACGGCAAGCCGGCCCGTATTTCGACGGTCGTCGTATCGACGCAGCATTTGGACTCGGCAAGCGACGAGCAAATCTTCGCCGATGTGGTCGAGCACGTCGTCCGTCCGGTTCTGCCTGCAGAACTCGTCGACGAAGATTGTGTCTACCATGTGAACCCGACCGGCCGTTTCGTCACCGGGGGTCCCAAGGGCGACTGCGGGCTGACCGGGCGCAAGATCATCGTCGACACCTAT
>CAZQYE010000045.1:0-11246 GCA_964597375.1 uncultured Myxococcales bacterium | reverse complement strand
AGCACGGCGGATCGTCGGACCAAGCCAGCGCCGACAAGGTCGCCCGCGCGCGGGACCGCTCGCTCGGCGTGAGGCGGTAGGGATTGTCTCCGCACGCAACCGCGCCACCGTCGATCAAGTACCTCGCGTAGTCGGTATTTCCTACTGGCTTGGAGGCCAGCTGAACGGCTGCGGCCGCAATCGCGACCACGAGGACCAAGGCGAAACCAATGGGAGAAGAAGGCAGCCGGCTGAGGTTCGTGCAGGCCAGGACGTACCCGAGCGCGCCGAGGACGAGCACCGAGACCATGGGGAGGATCGGCCCGCGAAGAGCGAGATCCCCGGGGAGGACTCGATGCGACAGCACGGCGACGCCCGCGCTGGCGGCCAGCACGAGTGCAGCCCCCGCAACGGCCGCCGCCCGCCTGCGTCCGGCCGTGTTGCCTCGTACGGGCGCAGCGGTCATAAGAGGAAGGCCCGGGGCGGACTGATCCGCCGATTCGAACTACAAGTGGTGCAGCACACGCTTGAGACTTCCGATGCCGATTCGAAGCCGACCGCGTGCCGCAGCGATGCAGACCGGTCGGCCGAGCTACTCGGTATGATATCGGAACTGAACGAGCTGCGCATGCGGCTCGACCTGCTGCTGGCGAAAATCGCCCGAGCCTCGGATGCCGGCGACTCCGGTCGGACCGACGGCCGCCGTGTTTGGGCGGCTGCAGCATTCGACCGAGTGCGCGACAAGCTGGTGCAACTACTCGGACCTTCCCGTTGATCCGACTCTTTTGGAAACATTTCTTCGCCCTGCTGCTGGCATTCATCGCGGTTGCCGAGTGGGCTTGCGGCGCCTGGCTCGCCGTTCATCTGGCCGGCGCAGAGATTCCTGGATTCCTCCACGTGGCGGGGCCACTCATCGTATACGGCATCAACCGCACGATTGTCCGCCGCCCGCTGCCGGAGGCACCGCTGGCGTTGCAGCTGCGCCGTGCATACACGGCGGTCGCATTTACTTCGGTGTTCGGCCTGATCGCGCTCCTGCTGGTCGGGCTCGGATGGACGGTCGCGCGTGCCGGCCTGTACGTCGCGGGAGTCCAAGCGGCGCATCCGGCAGTCGGGCTTCTCGGTGAGGGGGCGCGGGTGGCTGCCTCGACCGGCATCCTAGGCGTCGCCGGTGCGATGGCCTACGCGTATGCGCGCGGCGCGAGCCGACTGTGGGTGAATCGTCTGGAAGTCGATGTCGCCGATCTCCCGGCTTCCGGCGAGGGCCTGCTCATCGCGCAGATCAGCGACGTGCACGCAGGGGCATTTTTGTCGCCCGATTTGCTGGCCGACTACGTCACTCGCGTCAACCAACTGGGCCCCGATTTGATCGTCATCACCGGTGACCTCGCAGACAGCGCCGAGTGGGCCGGGCGACTGTTTCCCGTCCTCGACGGCCTCGAGGCTCCGCTCGGCGTCTATGCAATTCTCGGCAACCACGACCGAGCCGCAGGAGAGGCGGCGATTGCCGCGGCGCTCGAGCGCACGACTTCGATCCGCCTGCTCCTCGACGAGGTCGTCGAGCTTCCCGGAGCAGGCAAAGGCATCTTCGTCGCAGGCGTTCGAGACCGTGGCAGAGACTGGGCCCGCGGAGTACGCCGCTGCCCCGCTCTGCCGGCGCTGGCCGAGCAGATTCCAGCCGGGGCTCCGTGGATCCTTCTGTCGCACCGGCCCGACCTGTTCGACCAGGCCCGCGCCCTGGGCGCATCCCTCGTGCTTGCCGGGCACACGCACGGAGGGCAGTTGGCCATTCCTCTGCCTGGTGCCACGCCGCTCAACCTGGCTCGGTTCATGACCCGGTATTCCCGCGGTACCTACCGCAGCGGCGGCTGCACACTGCATGTGAACCTCGGCTTGGGCGTGACGGGACAGCCGGCGCGCCTTGCGACGCCGCGTGAGATTACGCTCATCAGGCTGCGGGCCGCTGCTAGGACGGGAGAAGGCGCCCGTGCGGGCACCTAGCGTGCGGGTTTTGCTCTCGCGGCCCAGGCCGAGTACGTAGAGACCCCATGAGCGAGGAGATCCGACACGACTGGAGCGTCTGCGAGGTACGGGAGATTCACGACACTCCCCTTCTCGACTTGGTCTATCGTGCCCAGCAGGTTCATCGCCGTTATCACGAGCCGGGAGAAGTGCAGCTCTGCTCGCTGCTTTCGATCAAGACCGGAGCCTGTCCGGAAGATTGCGCTTATTGTCCGCAGAGCGGGCGGTACCGGGCCAAAGTGGAGATCGACCGCTTGCTCGACCCGGCAACCGTGCTCGAGAGAGCACGTGCCGCCCGGGATGCGGGTGCGACTCGGTTCTGCATGGGGGCGGCATGGCGCGAGGTCCGCGACGGCGAGGAGTTCGACGCGGTTCTCGAAATGGTCCGCGGCGTTCGGTCGCTCGGCATGGAAGCGTGCATGACGCTGGGGATGCTGACCGAACAGCAAGCGGTACGTCTCAAGCAGGCCGGCCTTACCGCCTATAACCACAATCTCGATACGTCACGCGAGTACTATGGACGGATCATAACCACCCGTACGTACGAAGACAGGCTGCGGACGATCGAACGTGTCCGCAAGGCTGGGATCCAACTTTGCTGCGGTGGAATCATCGGCATGGGAGAGTCGATCGAGGATCGCTGCAGTATGTTGGTCGAGCTTGCCAACCTGCCTGAGCACCCCGAGAGCGTTCCCATCAACGCTCTGGTCCCCGTTCAGGGTACTCCGCTCGAGGACCAGGAGCCGGTCGATCCACTCGACATGGTGCGGATGATCGCCACGGCACGGATCGTGATGCCGGCGTCCGTCGTACGACTTTCGGCGGGCCGCTCGGCGATGAGCGATACGGCGCAGGTCCTATGCTTTCTCGCCGGTGCGAACTCGATTTTCTACGGCGACCGGCTCCTGACCACCGGAAATCCTGCGACGGACGAAGACTTGGCACTTCTGGCGCGCGCGGGGATTCGGCCGCGCCCACTCAGCAGCACGCGGGCCGACGACGCCGCCTGAGACGTTTCTTTCGGCAGCGCGCAGATTTCTTTGACGCCGCGGGAGGTTTCGCTTAACCTTTGAGCTTGCGCGGCGGGGGCCGGCGGCCAAGGGCTGCGGGCAAGCTGACCGCGCGCGGAGTCTCTCTCTAGCCGCGTTCCTGTTTCTGCATCACCGCGAGTGGATGGATCCGCGAGGGCTCAGCGGCCCCGATGTTCTTTTCGAGCCGGGCCGTTGGGTGTTGGACTCGACGTGCAGACGATCTTGATCGCCTCGATTGTTATCCGGTTGGCCGGCCTGGGCTGGTCCTTGCTTCTCGTGCGCCGTCTGCGGGACTGGCGCATGGGGGTACTAGCGGGGATGTTCGCCTTGATGGCCGCCCGTCAGACCTTGACGTTACTCGGCGGTGGCCCGATGGCCGCAGCAGACCCTGCCGCGGCTGCCGTCTCCGAACTGCCGGGCCTCTTGGTGAGTCTGCTTGCGTTCTTGTCCGTATGGTGGATCGAAGACGTCATTACGGACCGCGCCAAGGCGGCGGTCCGCGTGCGGGAGTACGCGGAAGAACTTCGCCGCAACCAGGAGCTCGGTTCGCTCGGCGTTCTCGCCGGCGGAGTCGCCCACGAATTCAACAATACGCTGATGTCGATCAGCGGCTTTACGGAACTGGCGCTGAGCCGACTCGGGCGGCATGAGGCGGCAAGAGGCTATCTCGAGCGAGTTCTCGATGCCGTCCGCCGCGGAGAGCGACTGGCCGGGGGCATCTCTTCGTTCGCCAAGCGTGCGAAGGAGACACGGGCGGTCGTCGACGTTGCCGCCGAAGCGCTGGCCGTTAGCAAGTTGCTTCGGGTTACTCTTCCCGCCGGCTTGCAGCTCCGGCGCCGGTTGCCGGCGGCGAAGGTGCCGGTTGCGGCCACCGCGACGGAGATTCAGCACCTACTGGTCACGCTCTGTGCCCTTGCTCGCGCCCGTTGGTCGGGTGTTGCGGGTGCGGCTGTCGAGATGTTCGTCGAACGCTTGCCGGCGGCGGTCGATCCGGGAGGGGACGAGCCCCTGTTCGACGTCGTTCGCGTCGGGGTCGCGATCGTCGAAGCGAGCCCGGATGCGGCGCGGCTCCGCTCGAGGCCCTTTCCCATGGACGGTGGAATCGGAGTTCCACCCGAAGAGCTGCTTCCTGCGGTGCGCGAGGTGGTGACGAAGCTCGGAGGCTGGGTGGAGACTTCGGGCGAGGAACTCCGCTGCGAAGTATCGATCTTTCTGCCGGCGGCAATGGAGGGCCCGGCTGTCGAGGCCGGGGCGGCCGCTGCCCCTGAAGGGGCAACCGCCGGAGACCACCCGGTTGGGGTGGAGTTTGCCGCCGGGCAGGCCGCAGCGGCGTTCAACATGCGGTCGTACGCCGCGCGTACGCCCGGCGGAGCGAACCACTTGGAGGAAGAACCCTGATGGCACAAGTCCTGGTCATCGATGACGACGAGGCGATTCGGACCCTGATCCGAGAGGCCCTAGAGGCGATCGGTCACGGGGTGCGCGAAGCGGCGAACGGCAAGCAAGGAATGCGCGTATTCCGCGAGCACGGTGCGGATCTGGTGATTACGAACATCTTCATGCCCGAGCAGGAGGGTATCGAGACGATCACCGAGCTGCAGGAAGAAGAGTTTCCGCCCCCGATCGTTGCAATCTCCGGCGGCGGGACGGTGGGTCATGCCGAGGTGCTCGAAGAGGCAAAGCTCTTCGGCGCGACCGCAACGCTCGCCAAGCCCTTCTCGTTGGCCGATCTGCACCGCACCGTGGCGGCGGTGCTCGACGGCGGCGACCAAGCAACGCCGTAGCCCCGCCGGTACCTCAGCGAACCTTGGCGATCACTCGTTCGGCGAATCGCTCCATGTAGGCGCGCTTCGCTTCGAGAGTCGAAGCCGGCCCGAGCTCGAACACGAACGGGTAGCTCACCGTGCCGCCGGCGCCGGCCTCTTCGAGGCGCGCGACCACGTCCGGCGTGAGGGGCTCGAGCAGGGGCACGATCGCATCGAACGGCTGTTGCTCGCGGCCGGCGGCTGCACGCGCGGTGCGCAGTTCGTCGAGCGTGGCGCGTGCTTGATCGAGCGTCTGTCCGGCGCCGATCCAACCGTCTCCAAGGGTGGCCGCTCGACGCAGCGCCGCTCGGCTCATGCCGCCGATGTAGATCGGAATCGACGTGTTCGGCACCGGACACATCTTCGCTCTGGGAAAGTCGAAGAATCGCCCATGGTGCTCGACGAACTCCCCGCTCCAGAGCTTGCGCAAGACCTCGATCGACTCGTCGAAGCGCTTGCCGCGGGTGCGAAAATCCACGCCCAGGGCGTCGAACTCTTCTTTCATCCAACCGGCCCCGGCGCCGAGGCCGATCCGGCCTTCGAACATGGATGCGACGCTGGCCAGAGTCTTTGCCACTTCGACGGGATGGCGCAGCGGCAAAATGAAGACGTTCGTGAGAAACGCGAGTTTCTCGGTTGCCGCGGCCAGCGCGGCGATCGTCGACCAGCACTCCGGCCACGGCGTCGTTGCCGAAAACGATGGCGGCCGGCCGTCGCTCGAATACGGGTAGCGCGACGAGATCCGCTCGAAGTGCAAAAGGTGGTCCGAGAGCAGTACACCGTCGAACCCGAGTTCTTCGGCGATGCGAACGACGTCAATCAGTTGGTCGAATTCCGTGCAGAATACCGATTGCCAGAACTTCAATTGCTTCTCCTTTCCTCGTGTGCGACGGCCGCTCGAGCCAGGGAACCCATGAACGAGCCTGCCGTCCGAGCATTCGGAAACAGCGCAGCCTAAGCGACCGCGCGGCGCGCGCCCGCTGCTTTGAGTGCCGTCCAGATACAGACCGTCAGGCTGCGATCCCCTGCCCGTCCGGCCGCCTCGAGGCGCTGCACTTGCAAGCGGTCGAGACCCGCAGCGCGGCACCAGCGCTGAACCTCGGCATCGGAAAAGCCGAGGCGGCGATGCTCGTATTCCGTCCTGAGAAACTCGAGTTGATGCGGGGCGAAATCGACGGCGATCAGGCGTCCCCCCGGTCGCAGCAGCCGGGCGGCCTCACGCAGCGCGGCCTCTGGATCGTCGAGAAAATGCAGGACGTGGTGGATCGTCACTAGGTCGGCCGACGCATCGGCGAGCGGCACGGCATAGATGTCGCCCCGCCGCACCTGGCAGTGCGCCGCTCCGCGCTCGTCGAGCTTTGCGCGGGCGATTTCGAGCATCTCGTGGCTTTCGTCGATGCCGACGCCGTGACGAATGCGGTCGGCGAACAGCTCGAGAATGCGACCGGTGCCGGTCCCGAGATCGACGAGATCGCCGAGGGGACCGTCTCCGGCCGCGCTGAGCATGGCGCGTTCCACCGCCGCCTCTCCGACGTACAGTGAGCGGATCCGGTCCCACTCCGCCGCGTTCTCTCGAAAATAGCGTGCAGCGCGGCGAGCACGCTCGCGGCGGACTTCGGCGAGGCGCCGCCTGTCGTTGGCCAGCGTCGGGTCATTCATGTCGACGAGCTCGAGCACCTTGCGGGCGGCCCGGGCTCCTTCGCCCTCGGAGGAGATCCGGTAGAACGCCCACGGGCCGTCGGGCGATCGCTCGACCAAACCGGCGTCGTCGAGAATGCGCAGGTGCCGGCTGACCCGCGGCTGGCTTTGTCCGAGCACGCGCGCCAGCTCGGTCACCGCAAGCTCGCAACGGCTCAGCAGAACCAGGAGCCGCAGGCGCGTGGGCTCGCCTGCGGCTTTCAGGGCTGCCAGGGCGCGGTCCATGACTTCGACTCCCCTACGAGCCTTTCGGCCACCGTGCCGCCACGGCGGCCTGCGTCGCCCACACGCGGATGGTCAGTACCGGTAGTGGTCCGGCTTGAAGGGACCGTCCACGGGTACGCCGATGTAGGCGGCCTGCTCTTCGCTCAAACGCGTCAGCGATGCACCGAGCTTCTTGAGGTGGAGTCGGGCCACTTGTTCGTCGAGCTTTTTCGGCAGGACGTACACCTTGTTTTCGTATTTCTCCGGATGCCTCCACAGTTCCATCTGGGCGAGCACCTGGTTGGTGAACGAGTTCGACATGACGAAACTCGGGTGCCCGGTCGCACAGCCGAGGTTTACGAGGCGGCCTTCGGCGAGCAGGATGATGCGCTTGCCGTCGGGAAAGATGACGTGGTCGACTTGCGGCTTGATGTTCTCCCACTCGTACTGGCGCAGACTCGCTACATCGATCTCGCTGTCGAAGTGTCCGATGTTGCAGACGATCGCCTGGTCCTTCATGCGCAGCATGTGGTCGTGGGTAATCACGTGGTAGTTGCCGGTCGCCGTCACGAAGATGTCGGCCTTGTCGGCGGCGTCGTCCATGGTCACCACGCGGTAGCCTTCCATGGCCGCCTGAAGTGCGCAGATCGGGTCGATTTCGGTTACCCACACCGTGCACCCGAGACCGCGAAGCGCTTGCACGCATCCTTTGCCGACATCCCCGTAGCCGCATACGACGGCGATCTTGCCGGCGATCATCACGTCGGTTGCGCGTTTGATGCCGTCGACGAGCGATTCGCGGCAGCCGTACAGGTTGTCGAACTTACTCTTGGTGACCGAGTCGTTGACGTTGATGGCCGGGAACGGAAGCTCGCCAGCCCGCTCCATGTGGTAGAGGCGATGAACGCCGGTGGTCGTTTCCTCGCTGACGCCGCGGATGTTCGAGGCGATGCGCGAGTACCAGTGCGGATCGGACTCGAGCCGGCGGGCGATCGCGCCAAATAGTACGGACTCCTCCTCGCTGGTGGGGTTGTCCAAGACCGACCGGTCGCGTTCCGCCTTGCTGCCGAGCGTGACCAACAAGGTGGCGTCTCCACCGTCGTCGAGGATCATGTTCGGCGTGCCGCCGTCGCTCCACTGCATGATCCGGTGCGTGAACTCCCAGTACTCTTCGAGACTCTCCCCCTTGTACGCAAACACGGGGATTCCTCGCTCGGCGATCGCCGCCGCCGCATGGTCCTGTGTGGAGAAAATGTTGCACGATGCCCAGCGAACCTCGGCGCCCAGGGCGACCAGGGTCTCGATCAGTACGGCCGTCTGAATCGTCATGTGCAGCGAGCCGGCGATGCGGGCTCCAGCGAGCGGTTTTTCTGCGGCGTATTCTTCGCGCAGGGCCATGAGCCCAGGCATTTCGGTTTCGGCGATGGCGATCTCCTTGCGCCCCCAATCTGCGAGCCCGAGATCGGCGACGTGGAAGTCCTGCTGGAGCGATTTGGCTGTTTCGGCGGTCATGTTGTCTCCTCTTCTTGTCGAGCGTGGGGTGAATGCCGGCCGGATCTGGCGGCCGCCACGAAATAAAACATATAACGATATCTTTATGTCCCGGTCAAGCCCGGCCGGCTCGCCTCGGTGATCCACATATAACTACTTGAAATCGTGATTGTCTGTTTGCATCCGCGGCTGCTGGACCAAGCCGATCACCGGTGGTCCTGGTCGCCCGGGTTCTACGGGTTGGCGCACTCGCCGCCGCAAGGCGCCGCGGGCGCCGGGAGCTAGCGGATCGTTAGCCTTGCGACGCGGGCGGCGGGGCACCCAGGTCGGCCGGCTGGCGGGCGGGTCGCAGCGCCGGCAAAGGGGCGTGCGCCGTCGGCCCGGCTCGTCGCGAATGCACTGTGCAGCCTGCATATGTTTGGCTTGAAGGCCAACGCAATGGTAGCGTTCTCAGCTGGTGCAGCCGGTAGCGGCCGGCCACCGGGATCGCAGAAAAAGGAAGGACAAAATGAGCCGCGCCGGCCGGCGCGGTGGAGGGGGCTGTATGAAGATTCACGCATATTGGCGTTTCGGACTTGTCGTGGCGCTTGCAGGCGTGCTGGCTGCAGTTACGCCCCGCGGGGCGACTGCTCAAGACGACGAGGTGCGGCAGCAGCGGTCGGAAATCGAGGAGATCACGGTGACCGCACAAAAGCGCGAGGAGACGCTTCAGACCTCCGCGCTGTCGATCACCGCGCTCACCAGCAGCATGATCGAAGAACAGGGAATCGACTCGCTCGCGGATATCTCCGAGTTTACGCCGAATCTCAACATTCATACGAACGCAGGCGGCAACACGGGCGTAACCATCAACATGCGGGGGGCGATCACCTCCGACCCCATCGTCACGCTCGAGCCGACCGTGGGCGTGTACGTGGACGGGGTTTACGTCGCCAAGTCGCCCGGTTCGCTGTTCGACACGATCGATCTCGAACGAGTCGAGGTACTGCGCGGTCCCCAGGGAACCCTCTACGGCCGTAATACCGTCGGTGGCGCCATCAACTTCGTGACCAAGAAGCCGACGGATGAGGTCTCGACGACCACGAGCATCACGGCCGGGAACTTCCGCACGTTCATCGGCCGAACCACGCTGAATCTTCCGATCGTCGACGATCCCGGGATTGGAACGATCAGCAGCCGTACCACCCTGCGCTATCACTTCCGCGAGGGCTTCGTAGACAACACTGGCACGGGGAGCAAAGACTTCGACGACATGGATCGCTTTGCAGCCCGCGGTTCGGTCCGCTGGCAGCCGACGGATGCCCTGACCGTCGACTACAGCTTCGACTACCACCGGTCGCGGGAGGAACCGAGCGCGTTTCAGCTCACCGCCGTGCGGCCGGGCTCGGCGACGGAGTTTCTGTCGCCCTACATCACCAAGCGCCGTCGGGACCGAATCGGCAACAATGAGATCCCCTTTGCGGAGTTTCCGCCGACGGGCAAGAAACGCCCGCTGGCAAGCAACCTCGATGTGCGCGGTCACAGTCTGACGATTTCAGCGGACCTTGGTGAGTTGGGGCCTCTCGGTGCCGTGACGCTCAAGTCGATCTCGAGCTTTCGCAGCACGGACGAGCTGCAGAACCAGGACCTCGACGGTACTCCGGTCGACGTCGCCGCGTTCGCGCTCAAGGTGGGCTTTCGCACTTGGAGTGAAGAACTACAGCTCTCCGGTGTGACCGACGATGCGCGGATCAACTACGTGATGGGGGCGTACTACTACGGTGAGAAAGGCGGCGAGCACAACCCGCAGGTGTTCTTCGGCGGTGGGTCCGTGTTCGATTCGAGTAACGATTTCGACAACTACGCCATCGCTCCCTACGGCCAGGCGAGTTGGATTCCCCCGATCTTGGAGGATCGACTGACGCTGACCGCCGGGCTGCGCTATACGTACGAGAAGAAAGAGCAGACGCGGAATTACGACTGTATCTACATCTTCGATCCCAACAATCCGGCGGGAAACAACTGTGATTTCGTACCGGACATCGTCAATCTGAAGGCGGACAAGTCGTTCGACAATCTGTCCCCGATGGGCAACGTCGCCTTCCAGATCACCGATGATCTTCTCGGCTACGCTCGCGTGGCGCGCGGCTTCAAGAGCGGAGGGTTCAACGGGCGTGCGGTCACCGCGGCGGCGTTCACCGAGCCGTACGATGAAGAGACACTGAC
This sequence comes from uncultured Myxococcales bacterium, assembly GCA_964597375.1. Classification (GTDB taxonomy): domain Bacteria; phylum Desulfobacterota; class Binatia; order UBA1149; family SPBQ01; genus CAZQYE01. The sequence goes on along the minus strand of CAZQYE010000045.1, from coordinate 811 downwards.
GTCCTACGAGCTCGGCGTGAAGTCCGATTGGCTCGACAATCGGCTGCGTCTGAACGCGTCCGGCTTTTTCAACGACTACGACGACCTGCAGGTTGCCGTGTTCGAGCCGACCGCGGGGCAAATCGTGAGCAAGCTGCAGAACGCGGCGAAGGCCGAGATCTGGGGTGCGGAAGTCGAGCTGACTGCGATTCCCCTGCCGGGTGTGGACGTGCGCGCGACGTACGCGTTCTTGGACCCCGAGTACAAGGAGTTCTGCAACACGCGGGATCCGGACACGGGCGTGTGCACCGAAGATATTTCCGACACGGCCAAGTTCGTGATCACGCCGGATCACACCGTCTCACTGGGGGTGGGCTACACGGCCCCCCCGAGCGATCGCGGGACGTTTTCGGTGCGCCTCGACGGATACTGGCAGGACGCCGTCTGGTTCCTCGTGAAGGACAACTTCGAGAACAACCAGGGCGGGTACTTCGTTGTCAACGGGCGAGCCGAGGTGGCCGACATTCCGACCGAGAACGGCAGCATCGACGTCGCTCTGTGGGTGCGCAACCTGCTCGATACGAACTACCGCGAGTTCGGCATCGACTTCGGTGAGGCGCTTGGTTACTCGGGCAACATCTATGGCGACCCGCGAACCATCGGCGTCGAGCTGGTGTGGAACTGGACGAAACCCTGAGCGAACAGCTTCTCGTTTCGTGACTTCATTGGGGGGCCGCCGTTGGGCGGTTCCCCTAGATGAAACCAGGCCACCGGACCGGCGCGACGTCTAGGTCGCCGCTTCTCGTGTCTCAGCGCCGGCGTACTCCGGGAC
>CAZQYE010000044.1:0-11302 GCA_964597375.1 uncultured Myxococcales bacterium | reverse complement strand
CGCGGATGGTGACGATCCTGAACATGGTCAACGCCATCTATCTCGACCAGCTCAACCTGCGCTTTCGGATGATCCATCAGGAAGTCTTCCGTACGGCCAGCGACCCGTTCTCGGACTTCAACTCGAGCAACCTGTTCAGCAACTTCAAGAACGCCGCCACGGAGTTCGGATCCTGGCGAAGCAGGCAGAGTGGCCCGGCGCGCACCGCCGGACTCGCGCACCTGTTCTCGAACCGCTCGCTCGGCCTCACCTCGGGCGGCGCAGGGTTCGGGTTCATCAACGTCTTGTGCAGTGCATCGAAGGGTGTCGGCATCTCGACCACCCCCGGGTTCGATTCCACCGGCCTGCACGCCCTGATCATCGAGCACGAGTTCGGCCACAACTTCGGCGCACCCCACGATGGCGAGGGAAGCTGCGCCGGCGCGCCGGCAGGTCACATCATGGCGCCTTCGGCCACGGGAACGACGTTCTCCGACTGCAGCAAGGGTATCATGACCGCCAAGGCCGAAGCGGCTTCGTGCGTGACGAAGAACGTGGCGATCACGACGACGACATCCTCCACCACCACGACCACCATGCCCGCGCCCCCGTGCGCACAACCACTCACCACCGGCCCCGCACCGACGGCTACCGATTGCTTGTTCATTCTCAAAGTCGCCGTCGGGCTGTCTACATGCTCCCCGCCCTGCGTGTGCGCGCCCAAAGGCTCACTGCCCCCGACGGCGACCGACGCACTGTTCTGTCTCAAGCGAGCAGTCGGGCTCCCGGCGACGCTCAACTGTCCCTGCTGAAAGAGTCGCTCGGCGGGTCGCTTGGCTCGGATCTTGCTTGTGTTTTCGCAGGGGTGCCGCGAAGAACGGCGGACCTGCGGCGACCGCGGGGGAAAGACCCATAGCGGCGTCTGCCGGCTCGCCCGGGAGTTGGGGGGATGCAGTGAACGATCGGTTACGCGCGCTCGTCATCTCAAGCAGCCGAGCGGCAGCCGAAGCGGCCGCCCGGCTGATCGAACGCACCGGCTACGAGGTAGCCAGTCTCCATGATCCATCGCAAGCCCTCGAGCACGTCCGCACGGCGCCTTGCGATCTCGTTGCGGTCGAGTGGAACCGCGGCGAGCCGCCGCTGCTCGACTTGATTGCGGGCATCAAGAGACTCAGCCACGACACGGACGTAGTCGCCGTCCTGCCCGCACCGGACACGCAGTCCGTCGTTGCGGCCTTGCGCGCCGGGGCGGACGAGTACCTAATCCAGCCGCTTGCGCTCGAGCAAGTGGAAGCCCGCCTCGGCAAACTACGCGCACTGCGGGAAGCGCGGCAGCGGCTGGCCAACCTGCGGGCCATCCTCGGCCGTACCGTGGCGTCGAGTGGAATCGTCGCCGAGTCGGCCGCAATGCGGGTGGTGTGGGAACGCATCGAACTGTTCGCCGATGCAACGGCCCCGGTTCTCATCACCGGAGAGAAAGGAACCGGCAAAGAGTTGATCGCACGCACCCTGCACGAGCGCAGCCAGCGAGCCGGCCGCCCGCTGGTGGTCGTGCCGTGCGGCGCGATGCCCGAAAACCTGATCGAGGATGCCCTGTTCGGCCGCATCAAACGCGGTTTTGCGGGTGCTCCGCAGCGGCAGTCCGGCCGCATCGAGCAGGCACAAGGCGGCACGCTCGTCCTGAAGAACGCCGACCGTTTGAGCGCAGCCGTGCAGGCCCGGGTCGCACGCCTCATTCAGACCGAATCGTTCCGGCCCGGCGGTGCGCGTGAGGACGTACAGAGCGACGTCCGTATCATTGCCACCACGACCGCCGACCTCAGCACAGATGAGGGCCGCGAGCGCTTCGACGGCGACTTCCTGTGTCTGCTGCGCGGGCTCGAGATTCCCATTCCGCCGCTTCGCGAGCGCAAGGAGGACGTCCTGCCGCTCGCGCGCCATTTTCTCGCCGGTGCCTCCGGGCCTCAGGTGCGGCGGCTTTCGGGCGACGTGCAGCGCGTTCTGCTCGCTTACGAGTGGCCCGGCAACGTCGGCGAACTGCGGCGCGTCGTCGAAACGGCGGCGGCCGCGAGCTCCGGCGAGGAGATTCGGCTCACCGATCTGCCGCGCCCACTGCGTGATCGCTTCGAAAAGGCCGAGCTCCCGTTCGTCCTGCACCTCGAGGGTCGCGAGAACTTGGACTTTCACGAACTCGTCGACACGTTTCAAAATGAGCTGCTCGAGTGGGCGATGAAGCGTGTCGGCGGGCAGCAAACCAAGGCAGCCGCCCTGTTGCACATCCCGAGGACCACTCTCCAGAGCAAGCTCTGGAAGGCGAGGTCACGGCACTCTCGCTCGGGCTGAAGCCGATTCATCGTCAGAGCCCGCCGGATCCTCGGCGGCTGCGCAGGCACGACGGCGCCTGCCTTTGCCATCCGCGAGCCCCTGCACCGCGTTCCTCATGGCATAGGCGTTGCTTGCTTGAGACGCAGCGCGTCAGCGCGGGAAGGAGCCGAGCAGTGAGGGGTGCTCGGACATGGGGGAAAACAAGGCGCCGGTCGGTCAGTCGCTCTTCGGCCTCGGGCTCGCTCTTACCGTCTTACTCGCAGGAACCCCGGCAGTCGCCCGTACGGCGTCCAACGACGATTGCCTGGCGTGCCACGACGATCCGTTTCCCGCCGAGCTTCCGGTTCCACAAGGCGCGCGCACGGGGCCGTACAAGCGGCTGTACTCCGGCGTTCTTCACCGCGATCTCGACTGCATCGACTGCCACGAAGACCTGAGTGGACTAGCCGGTCCCGACGACCTCCACGACGAAGTAGCTCCGGTCGAGTGCGGCTCCTGCCACGACGACGAAGCCTCGCAGGAGGAAGACAGTGTCCACGGGCAGGCCGCACGGCGGGGCGACAAACTCGCTCCTCGCTGCCCAACCTGCCACGGCACCCACGATATCCTGCCCCCGAGTGACCCGCGCGCGCCAACGGCCGTGATGAACGTACCCATGCTGTGCGGGCGCTGCCACCACGAGGGAACACCGGTTTCGCTCACGCACGACATCCCCAAAGAACGAATATTCGAAAACTATTCTCAGAGCATTCACGGCGAGGGGCTCTACAAGAAAGGGCTGACGGTCACCGCGGTCTGCACCTCGTGCCACACCGCCCACGCCATTCGCCCGCACGACGACCCGCGCTCGAGCATCTATCGGGACAACGTAGTTGCCACGTGCACGCAGTGCCACACGCAGATCGAAGCCGTTCACCGCAAGATCATCGAAGGCCGGCTGTGGGAGGAAGAGCCCCACAAGATCCCCGTCTGCGTCGACTGCCACTCGCCGCACCAAATTCGCAAAGTGTTCTATCCGGCGGGCCAGGCGAACAAGGACTGCCTGGTCTGTCACGGCGACCCCACACTCGAGGTAACGCGCAACGGCGAGACCGTGTCGCTGTTCGTCGACCAGCGTGCGTACGCCGAGTCCACGCACGCGCAGGTGGCCTGCGCTCAGTGCCATACCGAAGTGACGGCAAACACGGTCGAGCGCGGATGCGCGACGATCCGATCGAAAGTCGACTGCAGCATTTGCCACGCAGACCAGGTTCGCGAGTACGAGCGCAGCATTCACGGCACGTTGTTCGCCAAGGGAGATCCCGACGCGCCCGGCTGCCTCGATTGCCACGACAAGCACGCAACGCAGAGCAAGTCACTCCCCACCTCACCGACCTTTCCGCGCAACGTTCCCGACCTTTGCGCCCAGTGCCATCGCCAGGGAGCCAAGGCCGCCGTCCGCATTCACAACGGCGACCTTCGCATCGTCGAAGCCTACACGGACAGCATCCACGGTAAGGGACTGTTGCGTAGCGGCCTGCTCGTTGCACCGACGTGCGCCGACTGCCACGGCGCGCATGGAGAGCTGCCGCCCGAGGATGCCAAATCGAGTGTCAACTCGAAGAACATCGCCGACACCTGCGGCAAGTGTCACTACGGCGTCGAGCAAATCTTCAAGACCAGCATCCACTGGCCGGGCAACACGACGACGGACAAGGAGCTTCCCACCTGCAAGGGCTGTCACAGCGCGCACACGATCAGCCGTACCGACTTGGCCGACTTCCGCCTGCGCATGATGAGCCTGTGCGGCAAGTGCCACCAAAGAGAAGCGGAGACGTTCTTCGACACGTTCCACGGCAAGGTCTCCCGCCTCGGGGCCGCCGGCGTCGCCAAGTGTCACGATTGCCACGGAACGCACGACATTCTGCCTCCGTCCGACCCGAACTCGACGCTCGGCCGGCGCCGGGTGGTCAAAACCTGCGGCAAGTGCCACGAAGGCGCGCACCGCCGGTTTGCAGGCTATCTCACGCACGCGACCCATCACGACCCCGACAAGTTCCCGTGGTTGTTCTGGTCGTTCTGGGCGATGACCGCCCTGCTCGTGGGCACGCTCGCATTCTTCATCTCGCACACGATCGCGTGGCTCGTGCGCCTGTGGCTGGGCCGCGAGGAGTGGCGCCGCCACAAGGCCGCCAAGAAGCGCGACCCCACCGATCGCCGGTACGTGCGGTTCACGACCACGCAGCGGGCACTGCACTTGGTGATGATGCTGAGCTTTTTCACCCTGGCCCTGACCGGCATGACGCTCAAGTTCTCGTACACCGGCTGGGCGGCGTGGGTCTCCTGGGCGCTCGGCGGCTTCGAAACGATGGGGATCCTGCACCGGATGGGCGCCATCGCGCTGATGGCCGTCGTCGTCCTGCACTTGCGCGACGTAGTCCGCACCAAGCGCCGCACCGGTACCACGTGGAAAGAGATGATCACCGGCCCCGACTCGATCATCTTCAATCTGCGCGACCTGCGCGAGTTTCGTGATTCGATGAAGTGGTTCCTCGGCATCGGACCGAGGCCGCACTACGGGCGTTTCACTTACTGGGAGAAGTTCGACTACTTCGCCGTGTTCTGGGGCGTGGCGGTGATCGGCTCGACCGGCTTGCTGCTTTGGTTCCCCGAGCTGTTTACGCGCGTCCTGCCGGGTTGGTCCGTCAACGTCGCAACGATCATCCACAGCGACGAAGCCCTGCTCGCCGTCGGCTTCATCTTCACCGTTCACTTCTTCAACACCCATTTCCGGCCGGACAAGTTCCCAATCGACACGGTGATCTTCACCGGACGCGTGACCGTCGAGGAACTGCGCTACGACAAGCCCGCCGAGTACGAACGGTTGGTCGAACAGGAAGTTTTGGAAGCGCACCTCGCCGCGCCAGTTCCCGAACCCGTGGAACGCGGCTTTCGCATCTTCGGGTTTGCAGCTCTCGCCGTGGGTCTATCGCTGATCGGACTGATCGTCTACGCGATGCTGGTGAGCTACCGATGACGAAAACTCGGCACGTCGGGACGAAAGATCCCGGGTTTTTCTTGGCACGCAAAATGCTTTGTTCCATGCGGCGCTCGGCCAACGGGCCGTCGCGCAAACTGACACGACGACGCAGAGGGAGGGAATGACCATGCGAGGAAAGAAGAGCGGACTCGCCGTCGCCGTTGCGGCAGTCATGTTGGTCGCGGCAAGCCACGTCGCGCTAGCCGATGGCACTGCGGAACTTTGGAACAAGAAGTGCGCGATCTGTCACGGCAAGGATGGAAAGGGGGATACCAAGATCGGCAAGAAAAAGGGCGTCAAAGATCTCACCGATCCGGCCGTTCGAGCCAAGTTCGATCGAGGCCGGATGATCAAGAGCGTCACCGAAGGAATCCCCGAGGAAGACGGTGACGGCTTCCTGATGAAGGGCTTTTCCGAAAAGCTCTCGGCCGAGGAAATCGCTGCGCTGGTCGATTACGCCATCGCAATCGGGAAATAGCACCCCGAACCGCCGGCTGGGACATTGAAACGAGGGCCGGTGGTGGCAAGACGCCGCCGCCGGCCCCGGGGGTTGCCGATGCACGCTCGTAAGGCACGCACCCCCCCGCTCGCTGGATCGGTCGCGGTCGCAACGATCCTGTCCGTGGTCTTGGCCGGCACGGTTCAATCCGCACAGATCGAGTGCCTCGACTGCCACGGTCCCGGCGGTGACGCCGGAGAAAGCGGACTCGAATACCAGCTCGACGACCGCGCCTGGCGCGCTTCGGTGCACGCCGACCTCGATTGCGATGGTTGTCACGAGGGCGCCGGCGACTATCCGCACGACGAGGTCGTCACTACCAGCTGCAGCGATTGTCACGACGATGCTGCGGCCGGGTACGCCAAGAGCGTTCACGCTCGCGCCCGCACCAACGGGACCAGCGACGCTCCGACCTGCGCGGCGTGCCACGGCAGCGCGCACGTCACATTGCCGCCTGGTGACCCCGAGTCGCCCGTCAACCCGCGCAACCTCCCCAAGACTTGCGGCAACTGTCACTCGAATCCCGAGCTGGTCAAGAAATATGGGATTCCCGTTGCGCGGCCCGTAGCTGCTTACCGGGCGAGCGTCCACTCGCGACTCGTCCAGGAAGGAACGGACGCGGCCACGTGCACGGACTGTCACGGTGGGCACGCGATCGTTTCGGGCGGTGATCCGGCTTCACCGGTTTTCCACCGCAACGTTCCCAAGACCTGCGGCCGGTGCCACGAGAGTATCGTCGAAACCTATCTCGCCAGCGTGCATGGCAAGGCCGCCGCGCGAGGAGTTCGTGAAGCGCCCGTGTGTACCGATTGTCACGGCGAGCATCGCATCCTCTCGCCGCGCGAGCGCAGCTCACCGGTGTACGCCACGAACATTCCCAAAATGACGTGCGGTCGCTGCCACGGTGACCTGCGGGTCACCGAAAAGTTCGGCATCCCCGTAGGACGCATCGAAAGCTACGAGGACAGTTATCATGGCTTGGCCTCGCGCGGCGGCCGCCCCACCGTTGCAAACTGTGCCTCATGTCACGGCGTGCACGACATCCTACCATCCTCGGACCCGCGCTCGCACGTACACCCCGACAACTTGTCCAACACGTGCGGTGCTTGCCACCCAGGAGCCGGAACGACCGTGGCACAAGGACCAGTGCACGTCCTCCCCGGACGGCTAGCACATCCGGCCGTCACATATGCGCGCCTCATCTACCTGTGGGTAATCTTCATCACGATCGGCCTCATGGTCCTTCACAACGGCCTCGACTTCGTGCGGAAACTTCGCGGCGGCCTGCAACGTCACGCCGACGCGCCGCCTGATGCGGAGCTACGGATGACGGCCGGCTTCCGGATTTGTCATGCCATGCTGATGGTATCGTTCGTCGTGCTCGTCTACTCGGGGTTTGCCCTGAAATACCCGGAGAGCTGGTGGGCGCAACCCATTCTGCGCTGGGAGCAGTGGCTCGACGTGCGCGGTATCGCTCACCGCGCGGCCGCAATCGTTTTGCTCGCCGCCGTGCTGGGCCACGCCGTTCATCTCATCAGCAACCGTCGCGCAAGGCGATGCATCCGACAAATGCTGCCCGCAACCGAGGATGCCGTCGAGCTGCGCGAACGCGTCGCTTATCTGCTCGGGCGCCGAAGCGAGCCGCCCGCAACCCCCGCGGTCGGCTACCCAGAAAAAGTCGAGTACTGGGCTCTGCTATGGGGCGTCCTGGTCATGACCGTTACCGGCAGCATCCTGTGGTATGAAAACTTTTTCCTCGCCATAGCACCGAAGTGGGTCATCGACCTCGCCACCGTCATCCACTTCTACGAGGCGGTCCTAGCGACCTGTGCAATCGTCGTCTGGCATTTCTACTTTGTGATTTTCGATCCGGTCGTCTACCCGATGGACATGGCTTGGTGGAGTGGCGAGTCCGCGCCCGGCCGGCGGTGGGAGCGGGGGTGCAACGGGGATAAGCACGTTTAGTAAGTAGCTGAAAAATAAGGAGATGCCTGCAAAAGCGGCATCTCCTTATTTTTCAGCTACTTACTAAACGTGCTTATCCCCGTACGAAGTCGAGGTACTCGCGCACGTCCTCTTCGCTACCGATGATGAGCGGTGTGCGCTGGTGCAGCTTCTCGGGAACGATGTCGAGGATGCGCTGCTTGCCGTCGGTCGCCATGCCGCCGGCCTGCTCGGCGATCATCGCCATCGGTGCCGCTTCGTAGAGCAATCGCAGCTTGCCGCTTGGGCTCTTACGGTCGGCTGGGTAAAGAAAAATGCCGCCGTAGAGCAGCGTGCGGTGAAAGTCCGCCACGAGGCTCCCGATGTAGCGTGACTTGTACGGGTGGCCGTCGCCGTCCTCGGACCGGAGGTGCTCGATGTAGGCTCTCGTGGCGTCGTCCCAGCGGGCGAAGTTTCCTTCGTTGACGCTGTAGATGCTCCCCTTCTTGGGGATCTGAATGTTCTCGTGGCTCATCAGGAACTCGCCGACGCCGGGATCGTACGTGAACCCGTGTACCCCCTGCCCGGTCGTGTAGACGAGCATCGTACTCGAGCCGTACACCAGGTAGCCGGCACACACCTGGCGGTGCCCCGGCTGCATGCAGTCCGCTTCGGTTCCCGGCGCGGTGCTCGAGGGGTCGAGGCGGCGGTGGATCGAAAAGATCGTCCCGATCGAGACGTTCGCGTCGATGTTCGAAGAGCCGTCGAGTGGGTCGAAGTTCAGAACGTACTTCCCGCACGGGTACTCGGGGGGAATCGCGAGCACGTTTTCTTCTTCTTCGGACGCCATCACGCACAGGTGGCCGGTGTGATCGAGCGCTTCGTAGATCGTCCGGTGGGCAAACGCGTCGAGCTTCATCACTTCCTCGCCCTGCACGTTCGTGTGACCGGTCTTGCCGAGGACGTCGAGCAGGCCCGCCTTGCTCACCTCGCGGTGAATCAGCTTGGCCGCCAGCATGATGTCGTGAAGTAGCGCCGAAAACTCTCCGGTCGCCTCCGGGTGCAGGCGCTCCTGCTCCATGATGTGGCGGGCCACCGTGACGACTTTTCCCCTCATCCGTTCCGATACGCTCATGAGTTCCCCGCTTTCGTGAATTCGTCGCTTCGCAGGCGGCATGCCGAGCGACGTATCCGCATAGTATGCGCTCGCTCCCGCGAGACAACCAGACCCCTCGATCGGGTCTGCACGCGCGACTTCCTTCACGAGGGGCGTTCACGCTACACTCGGCCCGCGCTGAACGATGAGCGAGCCTACTCAAACGCCGCCGGTCTTGCCCGACGGCATGCGTTTTTCGGACGCCGAGGATCTACTGCACGAGGCCGCACGCCAGCGCACCGGTCTCGACGACTTCGGCGATCCGTCCTACCTCGATGGACTGCGCGTCGTCCTCGAGGCCTACGACGAAGAAGCGCGTTTTTCCCCCGGCGGCCGGCAGATGGCCGGCGCGTACCTCGTGGAGTTTCTTTCACGGCGCGCACGCGCGCAGAAACAACTCGCCGAGCATCCGGAGATCGAGAACATCGAGATCCGGCGGCCGCTCATTATCCTCGGGCTGGTGCGCACGGGGAGCACGGCGCTGCATTACTTGGTCGGGCAAGACCCGCAACTACAGAAAGTCGAGCACTGGCTCGGATGCCACCCGCAGCCGCGGCCGCCGATCGAGGAGTGGGCGGGCCACCCTGACTACCAAGCGACCGTCGCCGAACTCGATGCCATCTACAGCGCCGACCCCTCGCTCAAGGCCATCCACTTCATGACCGCCGATCTTCCCGAGGAGTGCCGCCACTTCATGGCCCAGTGCTTCACGGACGATTTCTTCGAGGTAAACGCAACGATCCCGTCTTACACGCGCTGGTACGAGTCGCGGCACTTGGCCGACACCTACCGGCACCATGCGAGACTGGTGCGCCTGATCGGCTCGCGCGAGCCAGAAAAGCGCTGGCTGCTCAAGTACCCGGTCCACATGAAGAACCTGGCCGCGCTGCTCGAAGCGTATCCGGATGCTTGCATCGTGTGGACCCACCGCGAGCCGGCCAAGGTCCTTTCGTCCTACATCAGCTTGATCGCCGGCTTTCGCGCACTCTACGAAGACGACATCGACCGTGACCTCGTCGCCCGCGAGCAATGCGAAGTATGGTCGAGCGGCGCCGAGCGGGCGATCGAAGTGCGGCGCCGGTGCGATCCCAAGCAGTTCTTCGATCTGCATTTTCGCGACTTCGTCTCCGATCCCGTGGGCAGCGTGCGGCGCATCTACGAGTACTTCGGCATCGATTACACGGACGCCACCGATCGGGCTCTTCGCGCATGGCAAGCAGACAATCCCGCCGGCAAACACGGCGAACATCGCCACTCGTTCGAAGGAGTCTCAATGAGCGCGGCCGAGATCAACGAACGGTTTGCCGCCTACATGGACGCATTCGGCATCGAGCCGGAAAGTTCTTCGTGAAATGAAGATCTACACCACCGTAGCCCTCGAGGATCTGCGCAGGGTCGGCGACGACTTCGCGCGCCTCGAACAAATCGGGTACGACGGCGCTTTCTCGTTCGAGGCCAAGCACGACCCGTTCGTGCCGGTTGCGGTCGCCGCCGAGCGAACGCGGCGAATCCGTCTCGGCACCGGCGTTGCAATCGCGTTCGCCCGCAACCCGATGAACCTGGCCAACCTCGGACACGATCTGCAGGTCGTCACGCGCGGGCGTTTCGTGCTCGGCCTCGGCACGCAAGTCCGCCCGCACATCGAAAAGCGTTTCAGCTGCGTGTGGTCGAAGCCCGTTGCGCGCATGCGCGAGATGGTCGCCGCGATTCGCGCCATCTGGCAGGCGTGGGAAACGGGCGGGCGTCTCGATTTCCGTGGCGAGTTTTACACGCACACGATCATGATCCCGGCCTTCGACCCGGGCCCCAACCCGTACGGCCCGCCCCCGATCTTTCTCGGGGGCTTTCAGCCGCGCATGGTCGCTCTGGCCGGCGAGGTCGCCGACGGGTTCCTAGCCCACCCGTTCAACTCGCGCCGTTCGCTGCTCGAACACACTCTGCCCGCGCTCGAACGGGGACTCGCCCGCAGCGGCCGGCGGCGCGAGGACATCGAGATCATCTGTCCGGCGATGGTCGTGACCGCTGACGACCCCGACCGCTTCGAGCACGTACGTGAGGCCGCACGCAAGCACTTGGCCTTCTATGGCTCCACCCCCGCCTATGCCAGTACGCTCGAGTGCCACGGTTGGGGCGACTTGCACGGTGAGCTCAACCGCCTGTCCAAGCAGGGTCGCTGGGACGAGATGGCCGGCCTGATCGACGACACCGTGCTCGAGACGCTCGCCGTGGTCGGGCCGCGAGAGGAAATCGCCGGCAAGATTCGTGAGCGTTTCGGCGGCATTGCCGACGGGGTGAGCCTCACGCACAACCGCGCGCCCGACCCGGACCACTGGGCGGATATCGTGCGGGGGCTACAGGGATAAGCACGTTTTGTAAGTAGCTGAAAAATAAGGAGATGCCG
>CAZQYE010000043.1:0-11349 GCA_964597375.1 uncultured Myxococcales bacterium | reverse complement strand
AGTTCTTACGCCCTTCTTCGACCGCCCGCATCGTGATCTCGGGAATGGCGCGCGTGGTTCGCCAGCGCTCGGGATACTGCCACGTGCGCATGTACGCGATGAGGTCCTGAACGTGGCGAGGCTCGATCTGCCCGATTCCCTCCTGACCGCGTACCATCGGCTTCATCGGGGTCCCCTCGCGCCCGAGAACGATCGTCGCCGCGAGAAAACCGTCCGAAGCCGCACGCAAGAACGCGGGGTTGTTGAGCTGCGGGCCCGAGGCTCCTTCTCCGTTGGGGCCGTGACAGGACGCACACGTTCCTTCATACAAACGCTTGCCGAGCACGGGATTGCCCACGCCGGGGCGTGTGGCAGGACGGTGGGGCTTGCGGCCGGCCTCGCGCAGGTAGGCGATCACGTCAGCGATTTGGCTGCGCCTGAGCGTCACCGGTCCCTGCTGCCCCGGCAAGAAGCCCTTCATCGCCGTGCCGGGCCGGCCGTACCCGATCCACTGCAGCAGCATGTCGTCGCTTACCGAGTCGAGGAATACCGGGTTGGCGATCTGAGGCCCGACACCTCCGCTGCCTTCCTCACCGTGGCAACTCTGACACGCAGTGCGATAGTAGATCTCGCCGACCTGAGGGTCCCCGCGCTCGATCGGCCCGCGGACCAACTGGAGTCGCGGGCCGGTGTCGAAGCTCCTGAGGTAGGCGATCAGCGCACTCACGTCCGCGGCGGGAAGGTGCTGCCACGCCGGCATCGCCGTACCCGGCCGGCCTTCGGTGATCGCGCGGTAGATGTACGCGTCGTCGACGACACCGAGAAAGCCCGGGCTCGTAATCGACGGCCCGATGAGCCCCTCGCCGCGGTTGCCGTGACACGAGGCGCAGTGGCGATGGAACAAGACGCGTCCCACGCGCGCGTTGCGGCGGGTGGATGCTGCGACCCCACTCGCGACGACCTCGCCGAGCGAAGGTGCCGGCCGCCTGAGGGTGCGCAGGTAGGCGAGTAGGTCGCTTACCGCCTGGGCCGGCAAATGTTTCCAAGCCGGCATCGCCGTGCCAGGACGGCCGTGAATGATCGACTCCGCCAGGAACTGGTCCGAAGCAATGGCCAGGAACGTCGGCGAGTCCAGCGAGTTGCCGATCCCGCCTTCGCCGCCGCGGCCGTGACAACCCGCACAAAGCCCCGTGAAGTAGGATCTGCCAACGCGCGGATCGCCGGAGTCCGCACGAACCTCAGTGAGGTCGGCGCCATCGGGTTGCCAGCTTCGAATGTATTCGACGATGCGATCGATTTCGTCACGCGAAAGACCGCCGTGTCCCTCGCCCCACGCCGGCATGCGGCTGCCGCTGCGGCCGGCCTCGATGATGAAGCGATAGAAGTCGTCCCCGGCGGCGGCAAGAGTGTCGGGATTGTTGAGATTCGGCGTGCGCAGGCCGGGAACGTTGCCGCCGCGCCCGTCGGCACCATGACACGCCGAGCAGTACTGCAGATAGAGCTCCCGGCCGGAGGCCTCGCTCTGCCCGGCAGCCGCGCCACCGCCACCGAAGAGCTGGCCGAGGGGGCGGCGCAGGGACAAGACGTAGGCCGTAAGCGCCTCGGCTTCTTCCTCGCTCGCAACGGCAGGCATGATCGAGGTCGGCGAGGCCGCCCGCGGGTCGAGGAAGTGCTTTCGCAGCCAGTAGGGAACTCGGCGCGGCTCGTCGCGCGTGAAATGCGAAAAGTCGAAACCGTGCCGGGTCTTCTCGCCGACGAGCGTCAAGTCGGGGCCCAGGGTGCCGCCCTTGCCGCCGACGACGTGGCAACCGAGGCAGCCACCCTCGACGAAGGCCTTCCGCCCGCGCTCGAGCAAGCGCCGCGCCGACGCGGATCCGCTCCCGTGGTCACCGTCGGCAAGCGCAATAAGACCGTCGTCTCCGAACAAGGCTTCGCGCGGGTGGCACTTCGTGCACGTCGAGCGCACCAGTTGCGGTTCGAGCAGCGGGTAGTCCCAGAACTCCGTGCGGCCATGGGCGTCTTCGATTTCCGTGGCTGCACCCTGCCCTTGGTGGCACACGGTGCAGCCGAACTTCGCCGGATCGTGCAGCTCGAGGTAGCGTCCCGGATGAGTCGTAAACGGCTGCGGCTCATCGGCCATGCGCGGGTCCTCGACTCCCGCGTGACACGTAATGCACCGGTCGGCGGTTCCGAAATCGGGAAGGTAGTTTTGAACGATGCGGACTTCGAACTGCCGCGCGGCGGCTTTGCCCGGAGCATCGGTGGCCTTCTCTTCGAGCAGTCGTGCGTACTCGGACCGGAGGCGGTGCCAGTCGGCGAACACGTTTTCGCGCAACGCGGCTGCCGCTAGGCAGGCGATCGTCGCAAGGCTGACGACCAGAAGCCCAACCTTGATACGGAAGTCGATTGCCTCGAGATCGCGTTCTTTCATCGCTCCCTCACCCGATCAGCGGTCCTGCGCCGGTACCGAAACGCCGGGCTCCCGCCCCAGCGAGCCGTCGCACTGCACAAGCGCCGGAAGCGGCGATTCCCGCGCCCGGATGCACGGCTGCCATGCAAAAACACTCCGCGTAGGGCGTCCCAATGTGCTCTTGCGGCCCTTGGTGCCACGAATGCGGCCGCGCGCTGAATGACCGAGAAGTCGGCTGTCCGCTCGGACGAGGACGCCGCTTGTGTCTCACCGCCCCTCGATCCCCTGGGTCGGTCGAGAGATGCGCAGCCATCGCCACCTCGCTCACGGGTCGCGGCGCTACGACGACGCCCGTGCGATCATCGCCCAGTGCGCTCAATGGACCGGCCATTGCGACTTGCTCCAGTAGAAATGCCAGTTCGGACCGCGCAGATAGGTGCCCACGTACGTGAGCACGACGAAGCCAGCCAGGAAGCAGGTAAACAGCGCAATCGCCGCCATTCGCGTCGAACCCGTGCGGCGCAAGACGTAGATCGACCAGACCGCGTAGGCCGCCGTCAGCAACGAACCGGGGTTGAAGACGATAATCACCAGTTGCGGAATGTTCGGGAACCAGTCGCGCAACCATCCGCAGGTCACCGGAAAGGCGACGGCGACGACCGCCGCCACGAAACCGAACACCAGGCTGCGCCAGGCGACGCGCCGGCCTGCAGCACCGCTCAGGTAAACGCCGGCGTCTTCCGGCTCGCGGTCGAGATAGGGAATCAGCCCGAGCCCGACCACCGCGACGGCGGGAATCACCAGGCCGCCCATGAACGCCGAGTACGAGACCATCTCCTGCAACCCGAGGAAGTACCAGGGAGCCTTCGCCGGGTTCTCCGGCACCGAGGGGTTGGCGATTTCCTTGAGCGGCGCATCCGCGATCATGCCGAGGACGACGCACGCCAGCATCGTCAACATGAATACGAGAAGTTCCGCACGCAGGAGGTATGGCCAACTCGGCACCGTGTCGGCCGGATCCTGGTTGGTGGCCGGCGTCCGACCTCGCACGACGCACATGAGGCCGTAGCTCTTCGTCGGTACGGCCGCAGGCTCGACTGGCGCCGCCGCACTCGGGGCCCCCTTACCCGCCGGGGTTTGCTGCGTGCCCGGGCGCCCGAGCCCACCGTCCTTACGGATTCTCCAAAAGTGAACGCCGAGCAAAACCGCTACGAGCAGCGGCAAGACCATCACGTGCAGCAGGTAGAAGCGTACGAGCGCGTCCTGACCGACCTCGTTGGATCCGAGAAGCAGCTGCTTTTGCAGGCCGCCGGGATCGAAGTACGCGGTGATCCCGAGCGCGTCGGTCAACTCGCGAGGAGACGCCGCGATGTTCGATCCGATCGTGATGGCCCAAAACGCGAGCTGGTCCCACGGCAACAGATAGCCGGTGAACGAAAGCGCCAGCGTGAGAATGAAAAGCCCCATTCCGACGAGCCAGTTGAACTCGCGCGGCGCCTTGTAGCTGGCCGCGTAGAAGACCCGGCACATGTGCAAAATGACCACCACCACCATCGCATGTGCGGCCCAGCGGTGAATGTTGCGGATGAAGCGTCCGGTCGGAACGACGTAGTGGATGTCCTTCATACTCGCGTAGGCGAGCTTCGTGGACGGCGTGTAGTAGACCATCAGCAAGATGCCGGTGGCCAGCAGGATCAGGAACAGCGACAGCGCCGCGATACCCAGGCCGAAGGTCGCCGACGGCTGCAGCGTTCGCAGGTGAACGCGGGTCGAGTGCAGGTGTAGAAACAGGTTCGAGAAGACCGCCTGCGAGCGGCTGCGGTCGGACACCGGTCGCTCGTGACGAACGAACGAGTCGCGCAGCGTTTGCGGCAGTGCGCGCAGGTTGGCCGTAAACGTGTCGAGGCCGGTGCCGTTCATACGCGTCTCCTCACACGGAATAGAACGTCTCGGGAGCGACTTCGCGGCCGGCGTCGACCACCAGCCGGCCGTCCACCGATTGCGAGACTTCCAGCCATCGCAGGCCGCGCGGCGCCGGCCCACCGACCACCTTGCCGGCGGAGTTGAAACGCGAGCCGTGGCACGGACAAGCGAACCCGTCCTCGGTGCGGGCGACGATGCAGCCCAGGTGCGTACACACCATCGAAATCGCCGCGACCCCCTCCTCGCGCGAAACGACCAGAACCTTCTTGTCAGGAAGGACGCGCTCACTGCCGGCAGGAAAGTCCTCGGGCCGCCCGAGGCGGAACCGTGTGGCCGCCTCGGGCAGCACCGTGGGTTTCGGCAGTCGGATCATTCCGATGATGGAACCAAGAATCGCAACTCCGGTGGTCCATAGACCAGCCAGTCCGAGAAAGTCGCGACGGGGAAGCGGCTCGGGCTCTAAACGGCCTGGCATGTCGGCACCTCCTTGAAAAGAAATCGTTCCATGGTGATCGCGCCGGTCGGACAGCGTTCGGCGCAAAGCGCGCAACGGATGCAGATCGTCTCGTCCTTGATGATCGCCGAGCCTTCCTCGGGCGGCAGGCCGTCGAGCAGCTCCGCCAGGATGGGCGAGATCTTCGAGTCGCCGGCTAGGCGGTCGGCGGAAACGATGCGCAAGCACAACGAGGGGCAAACGTCGACGCAGCCGCCGCACAGGATGCACTTGCTGCCGTCGAAGATGGTGTTCACGCCGCAATCGAGACAGCGCTGTGCCTCCTTGCGCGCCGCATCCTCGGACAGCGATAGCTCGACCGGAGCCTTCTGTGAGGCGATGCGCTGCTCGGGAGGCGTCGTCGGCAGCTTCACCCGCGGCCTGCGCTCGTACCCGAACTCCCGGCGGTAATCGGGAATCGCCAGGTGCAGCTCTACGTCCTCGTGGCGAATCGCCTGCCCCGTCACGTCCTCATAGATCGCGCGCGCGACTTTCTTTCCCGACGCCACCGCGTGGATGAGAAGTTTGGGGCCGTGGGCGAGGTCGCCCGCCACGTACACGTCGGAGCTCGAAGTGCGCCCGGTCTCCGGGTCGCAAGTAATGAAGCCGCGCGGGTCGATCTCGAGCCCGTCGCGCTCGGCGTCGACGAACGTTAGATCGACCGTCTGGCCTGCCGCGAGCAGAACCGTGTCGCACTCGATCACTTCCTCGACGCTGTCGTCGAACAACGGAGCAAAGCGGTGTTCTTCGTCGTAGACTCGGATGCACTTGCGGAACAAAACGCCGCGGACGTGGCCCTGCTCGTCGATCAGGATTTCCTTGGGGCCGAGGCTATTGCGCCGGATGATGCCTTCTTCGTCGCCTTCGATGATCTCGATGTCGTCGGCGGGCATCTCCTCGAGCGATTCGAGCGAGGCGAGCGTAACGCTTGCCACCTCGCGCTCGCGCAGCGCGGCGCGGGCCGTGTCGAGCGAAATCTGTCGCAGAACCGTGCGGCCGACGTCGTAGGCGACGTTGCCGCCGCCGATCACGACCACGCGCTTGCCGAGCGCCGGCGGCCGGCCTAGGGACACGTCGCGCAGGAACTCGACGCCGCCCAGGACGCCTTCGGCACCGGCGCCTTTGATGGGAATCACACGTGATTTCTTGGCGCCGACCGCGATGATCACGCGGTCGTGGCGCTCGCGCAGCTCCGGCAGGGTGACGTCCTGGCCGACCGTGCAGCCGGTGACCGCGCGGACGCCGAGCGCCTCGATCACTTCGACTTCGGCTCGGATGAGGTCGCGCGGCAGCCGGTACTCGGGAACACCGACCGCGAGCATGCCCGCGAGCACCGGCTCCATCTCGTAGATCGTCACATCGAAGCCCAGAAGCGCCAGATCGTGCGCGGCGGCCAGCCCAGCCGGACCGCTGCCGATGATCCCGACCGAGCGGCCCGAAACCGGCTCGACCCGGCCGCTCATCGTGGACTGGAGCAGCGGGAGCAGCTCTTCGCCGTCAAGGCACTCGCGCTCGCCACGCGCAGCAGCCGCTTGCTTGAGAAAATCGATCAGGCCGCGGCCGCCCTGGTCGCGGGCCTCAACACCGAATCGCTCGCAGACGAAACGTTTGAGAGCGCGGATCGCAATCGGTTTGTCGTAGTCACCGCGCCGGCACGCCGCTTCGCACGGGGCCCCGCAGACGCGGCCGCAAATGGAAGCCAGGGGATTGGGGCCGCGGGCGATCAGGTAGGCGAGCTCATCGTCTCCCGAGGCAATGGCGCGGACATAGCCGCGAGCATCCGTATGAACCGGGCAGGCAGCCTGGCACTTGATCTGTGCCTTCCAGTAGTCACGGTCCGGAATGTGGACCGCAGCGCTGATTGCGTCGATCACCTGTCCCCCCGATCGAGCCCGGTTGGCGATTTTCGGACCCTTATCTCATATTTTATCGAACGCCTGCTGTCAAGCGAACTGCTCACGACGGTGTCCCGGTCAGCTCATTTGGGGTTGTGAGTTGCTCGCCAGGTCGGCGATGCTGGCGCTCTCGAGCCGGCGGACGAGCTTTTCACGAACGATCTTCCAGTCGTTGTGGAGCGGGCAAGGCGACTCTTCCGAGCATACCCGTAGGCCGAGAAAGCAACCCTGGAAGGCGTCGCTCCCGTCGATCGCCGTGATCACGTCGAGCACGGAAATTCGGTGTGGGGGCTTGGCCAGCCGGATCCCGCCCGTGGGCCCCTTGAACGAGTCGAGGAACCCGGCCTGAACGAGCTGGCCGACGAGTTTGGCCAGAAAAGGGTACGGAATGTTCTCGGCCGCAGCCACGTCGCGGACGCGCGCAGCCTCGGCCGCGTTTCGCCGAGCCAGGTAGACGAGGGCACGGACGGCGTATTGCGCGGGGGTCGAAACCGCCAGCCCCATGGCGCAGACTCTACCTCACACCGCCCCGCTTGTCACGCAATTTCTTACCTATAAGTCACAAACGGGGATAAGCACCTTTTGCAACTGCCTGAAAAATCGACGCTTCGGAACGCAAATCGTGAGGTTTCGGCACCGATACAGCGCGCCGGGCGGTGGTTGCGCAGCCAGCCGAACGACAGCGCAGCAGCAGGCCACGCAACGGCGGCGCAGCCAGCCGAACGACAGCGCAGCAGCACGCCAGGCAACGGCGGCGCAGCCAGCCGAACGACAGCGCAGCAGCAGGCCACGCAACGGCGGCGCAGTGAGCCGAGCGCGCGCCGTACCCGCGACCCCTGCCGCGGGTTACCCCCTCGATCCGCGCCTCAAACTCTTTATTTTTCGGCTAGTTCTAAAAGGTGCTTATCCCTGTCAATAGCGGATGACGGAGCGGATGACGTCGCCCTCGAGCATCGCCTTGAACGCGTCGTTGACGTCCTCGAGCGAGATTTCCTGCGACACCAGGCCCTTTAGATCGAGGGCGCCGCCCTCGGCGTAGTCGATGAGCGTCAGGAAGTCGCGCCGGACGTTGGCCGACCCGTAGATCGTGCCGACGACGGTCTTGTTCTCGAGCACGACGAGAGCAGCCGGCAACGTCGACTCCGAGTCGATCCGCGGCACCCCGACCCAGCACACGGTACCGCCGGGTCGGGTAATGTCGTACGCCTGTCGCTGCAGCGCAGGGGATCCGACGACCTCGAACGCGAAGTCCGCCCCGCGGCCCTCGGTCAGACCGCGCACGAACTCATCGAGCCCCGTTTCATTGGGATCGACCGTATGCGTCGCCCCGAAATGTTCGGCGGCCTTGCGCTTGGCGGGGTTGAGGTCGACGGCCACGATGTTTGCCGCCTTTGCGATTCGGCACCCCTGGATCACGTTCTGCCCTACCCCGCCGCAGCCGATCACGACGCAGGTGGAACCCTCGGAAACCTTGGCGGCAAATAGCGCCGCCCCTACGCCGGTCGTCACACCGCAACCGAGCAGAGCGGCCTCCTCGAGCGGAAAATGATCGGGAATCTTGACGATCGCCGCTTCGTGAACGACCGCCTCTTCGGCGAACCCGGCCAACCCCCCGATTGCGCCCATGATCCGCGAGCCGTCGGGCCGCGTATACGGCATGCGCCCCATGCCGATCTCGAGCGACTTACCGCAGACGTACGCCTGATCGTGCGTGCAGTAGAAACACTCGCCGCAGGTGGGGACGAAGCTGCCGATCACGTGGTCTCCAGGCTGAAACCCGAGCTTCGTCTCTCCGGCGGCGACGACCACACCGGCCCCCTCGTGACCGAGAATCGATGGAGCGGGAATCGGTAGCGTCCCGTTCCAGATCGACACGTCCGAGTGACACACCCCGCAGGCGTCCCACTTGACGTGCACTTCGCCTGGACCGGGAGGATCGAGCGTGAGTTCTTCGACGACGAGCGGCTCGTTGTTGGCGACAAATACCGATGCTTTCATGCAGGGACTCTTAGCCGCAGCGCCCGGTCATTGGAAGCCCCAAAGACGTCGTCGCAGGCAGCCGGATCGTGACGCAGCGCGCAAGCGAAACTGGCGAATTCCCCGCGCAAACTTTTTGCTCTTGCCGAAGATCCCGCCACTATTGTATGAGCTAGCCTGAGAGCGCCCCGTTCAGCTCCCTTACAAGTCCGAGGAGGAACTCATGACTGCCGCCTGCCCGTCGATCCGTACCCTTATGCTGTCTCTGTCCCTGGCGCTGGCCTTGCCCGCCGGTGCGCTTGCCGGCCTGTGCGACGGTCCCACGCCGTGCGTGCCCGGCAAGGGAAGCACGAAGACCGACTGTCTGATCGAATGGCAGATCACTCCCCCGCCGCCCGACGCCGGCGGCTTTCCGAGCGGCACGATCGAATGCACGGACGGCGATCCGGCATGCGACGCCGACGGCAGCGCCGACGGCGAGTGTAGCTTTTCGATCGCCGCCTGCGTCAACAACGTCGACAGCCGCCTGCCCGCCTGCGATGCTTCGGCGTTCGGAATCGGCTCGCTCGCAGTCGACGTTGCCGAGCTCAAGCGTCCCGGTCGCATCAAGAAAGACGGCTTCGACGCGCTCAATCGCCGATTGCTCGCCGAGGCCTTGCGCTCGGCCGACGTACCGTCGGTCGTCAAGAGGGAAGGAACGATCGCTCCCGCTCCGGGCACCTCGACCGAACAGTGCGGGTCGGCGGTGACGATCCGCGTTCCCGTAAAGGCACGCAAAGGCCAAACGGCGAAGGGGCGCAAGGTGATCAAGGTATTGGCCATTGCTCCACCACCGCCGGGAAAGACCCGGGGCAAGAAAGACAGCGACCGCCTCAAGTTCACCTGCCTGCCCGCATCGGGCACATCGGTGGCGGATCCGTCGATCGACGGCATCGGTCCGAGCATCATTCCGAACGCAACGGACTTCCCAACGCTCATCGAGGGAAGCAATTTGGCGCGCGGCACCCGGGCGGTGGTCGCCGAGTGGAACGGAAGCAAGTTCGTCGACGTGATGACGCTGCCGACCGCCTACAATGCCCCCGATGTCGCCTCGCTCGTGTTTCCTGAGAATTTCCCAGTGAAAGGCACGCCGGACCGCGCCGAAAAGGCGGATCTCCAAGTGCGTTTGTTCCACCCGTATGGTTCGGGTGCCGAGAGCACGCTCGATCAACCGCTCACCGTGGTAGACGACCTGTCGTTCCTAAACCCGAATTCGGCCGCCGTCACACCCGACGGCGTCAAGCTCTACATTCCTACCCAGCAGTCCGACGAGGTGTGGGTCTACAACACCATTGCGCAAGTGTTCGTCGACCAGGATCCCAAGCTGCCGGGCATCCAGGGAATCGCCGTCGGTGACAATCCGTTTCACGTCGAAACGCTCGACCTCGGCGGCGGCAACGCCCGCATCTGGGTTACGAACCGCTTTTCCGACTACATCACGATCATCGACCCGGCGACCGACCGTGTCGTATCCAACGTGCCGACCCTGCGCATGAACCAGGAGATCGAGTTCGATCACGCCGGCACCAGGGCCTTCGTCACGAACCAAAACCGAAACGACGTGCAGGTCTTCGACCTCACGGCGGATCCGGACCATCCCACCGAAATCACCCGCGTCACGGTCGGCATGAGCCCGCGTGGGATGGCGATCAACGCCTCGGACACCAAGCTGTATGTCGCCAACATCCAGACCGCCGACATCAGCGTCGTCGACATCGACACATCGAGCCCGAGCATTTATACGCTCCTGTCCACACCCACAGGACAAGCAATCCAACCGCGCGCGACCGACGACATCATCGGCGGCTTTGCCGACGGCTGGGAGGCATTCATCGTCGGCGCGCGCGCACCGCGCGGAATCGCCTATAGTGCCGCAGTCGACCGGGTGTTCGTCACCAGTGTCGGCCCGAACATCGGACCGAGGCCCGGGGTCTCACCGGGGAGTATCAACGGCACGATCATGCATCCGGTCGTCACGGTGATCGACCCGTCGACCGATTCGATCGTTCGCCACATTGCGATCGAAGGCACCGACCCCGAGGGCATCGCCGTCGATGACGCGAACCGACTGCTGTACGTCGCAGCGCAAGGATCCGGCCAGGTCTGCGTACTGGATATGAACCTGGCGGCCGGATCGGCGGCGCAGGCCGCAGCATCCGAGATCGCCGTGATCGATCTGCCCCTGCCCGCGGGAACCCCGACGCTCAGCCCCCCCGTCGCCAAGACCGGCAATTACGGCGAGAAGCGCTGTTCGGGCGGTCCCAACACGAGGCAGCCGTGCATGACGGCCGCCGATTGCCCGGGAAGCCCGCTCGGCGCTCTGGCGTGCCGGCAGAACAACCCCATCGGCCTGCACAACGGCCCGCGTGGAATCGTCACCGATCCGGCCGGCGGCCGTGGCTGGGTGGTTGGACAGTTCACGAACGCGGTGATCACGCTCGACGCATCGCTGCCGCCGACGTTCGTAGCCAATGTCTCGGTCTTCGATCAGGGAGCGTTCACGGAACGCCGCCGCCGGCTTGGTCAGATCGACTTTTTCACCGACCTTCGCAACTCGAACGTGAGTTGCGCCACGTGCCACATCGACGACGGACAAGATGGCCTGATTCACGAAGCCGACGTCGTGGGGCCAC
>CAZQYE010000042.1:0-12007 GCA_964597375.1 uncultured Myxococcales bacterium | reverse complement strand
CACTGCACGGAGTCATGAACTGCGTGGAGATTCTGCGATCGAGCGGCGAACTCGATTCATCGTTCGACGAGACCCTCGCCCTGATGTCCGAAGGACTCGGCCGCATCGAAAGCGTGACGCAGCGCCTGCTCGTGCTTACCCGGGACGCTCCCCTCGACCGCCACCCGCAGGATTTGAGCACGGTAGTCCGCGACACGCTCGAGTTCTTCTCCGTGCGCGCCACGCGCAAACGGGTCCGGGTCGTCTCGGAGCTGTCGCCCGAAGTTCACGCGGCGGTGGATGCGAACCGCGTCAGTGAGGCCCTGCTCAACGTCCTCGACAACGCCGTCGACGCCTGCAGTGAGGGAGACCAGGTCACGGTGAGCACCTCACAGGATCCTGGGGAGCAAGGGCTCGTTCGGATCGAGGTTTCCGACACCGGCGCCGGGATCGATCCCCGGGAACTGCCCAAGATTTTCGATCCTTTCTATACGACGAAAGCCGTAGGCGAAGGATCTGGCCTGGGTCTTGCAATAGCACGGCGTGTGATCGAGCAACACGGGGGAAGCGTACGGGTCGAGAGTGAGCCCGGGGCCGGAACCCGGGTCATCCTCGAGCTGCCGACCGACGTGAGCGTGGAAGAGCAGGAGGACGAGTCATGAGCCAAGCCCTGCGGGTCCTCGTGGTCGACGACGAGAAGATCAGCCGCGAGACCACGGCCCGGCTGCTGTCGAAAGCTGGATACGAGACGGAAACTGCGGAGAACGCGTTTCGCGCACTCGACCGTGTCGATGCGGCCGACTGGGACGTCATCCTGACGGACCTCAGGATGCCGACCATGGATGGACTCGAGTTCTTGCGGGAAGTGAAAAAGCGCTCTCCCGAAACCGAAGTCATCGTCATGACCGCGTACGGCAGCGTGGAGTCGGCGGTGACCGCCATGCGCGAGGGGGCCGCGGACTACCTGCTCAAGCCCTTCGGCTTCGACGAACTCAACGTGCGGCTGCAGCGGATCAAGGAACTGCACGATTCGCGCAACGAAATCGCCAAGCTACACGCTATCTTGGGCGACGTCCCCGGGCCGTGTGGAATCGTCGGCCAGTCACCGGCCATGAGGTTCGTGCTCGAACGGATCGAGCTGTTTGCCGACAACCCCGCGCCCGTCTTGATCACCGGCGAGACGGGAACCGGAAAAGAGCTCGTAGCACGGGCGCTCCACGACCGTGGACGCCGCAGCAAGGGGCCGTTCGTCGCCGTGGCGTGCGGCGCCATCCCCAAGGATCTAGCCGAAAGTGAGCTGTTCGGCCACGAAAAAGGGGCCTTCACGGGAGCGATCCAGCGCCGCCAAGGCAGCTTCGAGCGGGCCAACGGCGGCACCATACTGCTCGACGATCTTGACGATTTGCCGCTCGATATTCAGGCAAAGCTGCTGCGGGTCCTGCAGGAAGGATCGTTCCTGCGGGTCGGCGGGACGCAAGAAATCCAGACCGATGCCCGGGTCATCGCGACGACGAAAATCGACCTGGCGGGAGCCGTCGATCGCGGGGAGTTCCGCGAAGACCTGTTCTACCGGATCCGTGGGCTCGAGATCCCCCTGCCGCCCCTGCGCGAGCGCGGAGAGGACGTCCTGCTGCTCGCCCAACACTTCCTGCGCACCCTCGCCCTTCAGGCGGGAGACGAACCGAAGAAGCTGAGCCCGCAAGCCGGTGCCGTTCTGCGCAACTATCGCTGGCCGGGCAACGTGCGCGAGCTCAGGAGGGTGATGGAGACGGCTTCCGCCATCTGCCCAGGACCAGAAGTAGGCCCCGAACACCTGCCGGCTTATCTCAGCGAACGCGAGGGCGAGAGCGACAAGCCATTTACCCTCCACCTCGAGGGCCAGGAGCGATTGGCTCTACACGAGCTCGTCGAGCGCTTCGAGGATGAGGTGATCAACTGGGCCTTGCGCCAGGCCGGCGGCCAGCAGACCAAGGCGGCCGACTTGCTCGGAGTCCCCCGAACCACGCTGCAGAGCAAGCTGTTTCGAGTGCGACAGCACTGAGCACCACCCATTCGGGGGCATTTGCTGCCGAGAATGCGGCGGCAGATGCCGAAATTTCGGCACAAAAGACGAGCGCCCCCATTCGGCAGGCCCCGGCGCAAGTACACTCTGCCTCTGCAAAGCCGCCGAGAAGCCGTGGCAGGCCGGGTATTCCATGGTCCGAGCAGGTACCGGGAGGCTAACGCAATAGTTCCGCAACATCTCTGGCATGTTGCTTGCGTTGCCCACCACTGCCGGCTTTTTTACCGGAGGCCCCTCGTGTCCCACCCCCCGAGCTGGAGGGACGCCATCAAGCTCTGGAACCCAGGCCGGTGCTCACCGAGCGCGCCACCCGGCCGAGCCGGTACCGGGCGTGTTCGATTCTGCCGGCATTCGGCGGTGCGCTTTGCACGTACGTAAGCGTTGCTTTAGTTAGGCTAAGACTGTAAGTAATCTTTATTATGAATGCCGAGGGAGGAGCCATGACGCAGCAAGTCACTGACAACAACGGGGCCGGAGTGCTGCAGGCGAGAAAAACCCGCCGTAGCTTCCTTGACCTCGTTCTCGGGGTGGCGGGACTCGGCTGGCTGGGTACGGTCGTCTACCCGCTGGTCCGGTACCTCAAGCCGCTACCGCGGTCGGGACCGGCAGGCCCGATCCGGCTGACCCGCAACGAGCAGGCGGCGCTCGAGCGCAACCAGTTCGTGATTCTCGCCGAACAGGGCAAACGAATTCTGGTCCTACGCGACAACGAGCAAAAGTATCGTGCGCTCAGCGCCAAGTGCACGCACGAAGGCTGCACGGTCCAATACGTGCCCGGCGAGTCCGTCATTTGGTGCGCCTGTCACAACGGCCGGTTCGACCTCGACGGCCGCGTCATCTCCGGCCCTCCGCCGAAGCCACTTCCGCAGTACGTCGCCGAAGAAGACGAGGAAGGACTGAAGGTGATCGTAAAGGAGACGGCATGAAAGAGAGCGGTCTATTGGGAAGGCTCTACGCGTGGGCCGACGAACGGTACGGCCTCACCCCCCTCGTGGATTTCATGCGCCACAAGGAGGTACCGATCGGGGTGCACTCCATGGTGTGGTACTTCCTCGGCGGGGCCACGCTGTTTTTCTTCATGGTGCAGATCGCAAGCGGCGTCCTCCTGCTGATGTACTATCAGCCCGGCGAGGCGACCTCCTACGAGAGCATCCGATACATCACGACCAAGGTGCCGTTCGGGTGGTTGGTCCGCTCGGTCCATTGTTGGAGCGCGCACCTGATGATCGTTTGCCTGGTCGTGCACATGTTCAGCACGATGCTGCTCAAGGCCTACCGGCCTCCGCGCGAGCTCACCTGGGTGGTCGGTTACGGGTTGTTCGCCGTGGCGCTGGGGTTCGGGTTCTCCGGCTATCTGCTGCCGTGGAACGAGCTTGCGTTCTTCGCAACGTCCGTGGGAACCGATTCCGTCAAGTCCGTTCCGGTCGTCGGCGAGTGGTTGCTCGAAGTCATGCGCGGCGGCCCCGACGTCACGATCAACACGCTGTACCGGTTTTTCGCCCTACACGTCGTCGTGTTGCCGCTGACGGCGTTCGCGCTGATCGGCTTGCACCTGCTGTTCATTCAAAAGCAGGGCATGGCACCTCCGATCGAGCAGCACGTCGCACCGCGCGGCATGCGCTTCTTCCCGAACTTCGCGATCCGAGACCTGCTCCTGTGGATGAGTTGCCTGGCGTTGCTTCTCCTACTCGCAACTTTTCTGCCGTACGGGCCGGGCGTTCCCGGCATCGAATGGGAACTCGGACACAAGGCGAATCCACTGGCGCCGGCCTACCCCGGCATCAAACCCGAATGGTACTTCCTGTGGATCTACCAGCTCCTCAAGGAGTTCCCGCCGCACTTGTTCGGACTCGAAGGACCTCAGGTATGTCTGTTCGTCGTCTCGATTCTCATGGGAACCTGGGCGCTGATTCCCTGGCTCGACCGCGAGGCGCGCGCCAACCGGCCGTCCCCCGGATTCACCGACTATGGATTCGCCGCGATCCTTTTCATTGCGTTTCTGATGCTGAAGGCCTGGGACATCGGCGGCCCCACCGGTGCTGAGGAGCCCGCAGCGCTGCAGGCGATCGCACGGACCTCCGCGTGGTGGGCGTTGGGGCTTGCCGCGTTGATGACCCTCATCCGGATTTTCGTGTACGAGCACCGCTGGTTCATCTTCACGGCAGCCGAGGTCTTACACATCGTTCTTCACGGCCTCGTGGGCATGCCGTACCTGGTGGCCGGCGCAATCGCCGCCGCGTGCGCAGCCGTAGTTCTGGCGGGCGTCTTGATGTTTGGGCGGTCCCCGCAGGTGGTAGGAGGTGGACAGTCATGAAACTCCGTTTCGCCGTTTCCGCCCTTTGCGTGGCATTCGTGTCGGCCGGCGTCGCTCTGGCGTCGCCGGTCGAGGAACCGGAACTCTCCGCATACGAAATTCCACCCGCTCTGGCGAAGCTCGTTGACGCAAAGAAGAAAGACGGAACCCCGGTTCTGTCGGAAAAGCAGCGCGCGTACTTCGAGGCTCTGCCGAACCACGCCAAGAAACTCACGGCCGAGGCCGTTGCAGAGGATTGGATCACGTCGGCCGAGCATCTCGCCGAGTTGCTCTCTCTGGGATTGTCCACCCAGAAGTACGAGCTCGCAGTGAAGGACTACTGCTTGCTGTGCCACGCGGACAAGGACTTCCAGGACCCGGAGCAACTCTTCTCGACCGATCCGGAGTCCAACGGATCCCCGCCCTACCTCAACCTCAAGGATTACGTCAGTAACGTCCATTTCCGCCAGGGTCTCGGTTGCGCAGGTTGCCACGGCGGTGACCGCACCGAGTTCATGGGACACGACTTCCCCGACGAATGGCCCGAAAACCGATCGAAGCGATTGGCCGATCGGAGTTGGATCCCCGGGTTCTGCGGTCGTTGCCACAGCGACGCCGCGTTCATGCGGCAGTACAACCCCCACTTGCCGACCGACCAGTTGGCTAAGTACCGCGAAAGCAAACACGGCCAAGTGCTCTTGAAGGACGGGGACTCGCGCGCCGCCCAGTGCGTGAGCTGTCACGGAACGCACGACATCCAAACGGCGAGCAACCCGCAGTCGCACGTCTACGCCAAGAACGTTCCCGCGACCTGCGGCAAGTGCCACGCCGATCCGGAGCGCATGAAAGGGTTTACCCTCGAAGACGGCAGCCCACTTCCCACGACCCAGCTCGCCGAGTATCGCGAGAGCGTGCACGGGAAGGCTCTACTCGAACGTGGCGACATCGGAGCAGCGGCGTGCAACGACTGCCACGGAAACCACGCAGCGATGCCACCCAACGTTGCCAGCGTTTCCCAGATCTGTCGCACTTGCCACGCCGGAAACGGTATGCTGTTCGACGGCAGCCGCCACAAAGAAGTGTTCTCCCAGCACGGATGGCCCGAGTGCGACACGTGTCACGGAAAGCACGCGATCGCCAAGACAAGCGACGACATGCTCGACACCAAAGACGGCGGTCTGTGCCACGACTGCCACGCGAAGTACGCGAAGGACAACCCCGACTGCATCGCTACCGCCGATTACTTCCACGAGACGATCCTCGAGTTCGTCGAAGCGGAGAAGCACTACGAAGAGTACATCGAGGAAATTGCTCGCAAGGGCCTCGATGTGGATCAGATGACGCAGCAGCTCGGGGAATTGCGGGATGCGATCAAGAAAGCGCGTTCGTACATCCACGCCTTCAACATGAGCGACTTCCGCGAGGCGATCGCTCCGGGCAAGGCGGCGCTCGCTTCTTTGAACGCTCTCTCGGAGAAGGCCGAAGCGGAGTACGACTTCCGCAGGACCGGCACCTTCGTGTCGATCGCGATGATGGTCCTCTTGATCATCGTGATCTACATCAAACTGCGCCAGATGGAGCGCGATCAATAGGCTCCGTTCCTACCGCTCCTCCAGCGACACGAAAAAAAAAGCCCGGCCGCCTCAAGGCGACCGGGCTTTTTTTCGTCGCGTTTCCGCTGCGTTTTCGCCTACTTGGACTTCTGGCTCAACAGGAAGTCGACGAGCGCGTCGAGCTCTTCGTCTTCGCCGCGGAAGCGCATCTTGTGCTTCTTGCCGTCGTCGTTGGTGATCTCCTTGGTAAGCCAACCATGCAGCCACGCCGAGTCACGCCGCGTCCCGACATCGGACAGGTCCGGTGGCTGCTTCTTGTCCGGATCGGCCATGTCCTCGTCTTCGGACTTTTGGCGCTCGATACCGGCGGCCTTGATCGAGTGGCACTTCGTGCACTTGCTCGAAAGGAAGATGTCCTTACCGCTGTCGGCGGCGCTCGCCGCGGAGGGCAACGCTGCGAAGGCCAAGACGGCCGCCGCAACGATCGCCAGAGTCGTCTTTTCGTTCATTGGCAAAGCTCCCAGTTCTTTTTTTTTTCGCAAGCCTCGCAGTTGCCGCGCTTTGTTATCTGACACGCGTTTTCTTATCTAACACAGGGTCGCGCAAAGTCCATCGCGTCACCCGTAGGTAAGACGACCGACACCGAAGAAAACATTCAACAAAAAAACGATCGTTCGTTCGACCAAGGGCCTCGACCGGTTCCCCGGTGATCACCTTCCAACCGGCCGGCGGCTCCAAAGGCACGCCGAATCCCGCGAGCAACCGTGGCGCAACGGCCCTCGACCGTCGCCCGGTGCCGGGACGGGGCGCCGGCGACGGTGACGACTGGCACGACTCCGGCGCAATGGTACAGTATCGGGAGCAACGAACTCGGCGGTGCTGCCACGCGCCCCGGGCCATCCCGAGAAGAGGGAGCACGATCGGGCACAGCAGCGGGCGGCTGCCCGTCTGCCGACAAGGAGTGCTGAAGATGGCAAAGAAAGTTTCGCAACCTCCGCGTACCTACAAACTGTTCATCGAGCGCTTCCCGCACCTCGGCGAAGCATGGGAAAACATGCGGGCCCAAGAGGCCGCCGGCCCTCTCGACGAACATACGGCAAGGCTGATCAAGCTGGCCGTAGCGATCGGCGGGCTTCGCGAAGGTGCCGTGCACTCGTGTGTGAGAAAAGCCCTGGCAGCCGGGGCTACGCGAGAAGAAATCGATCACGTCATCGCCTTAGCCGCCAGCACGATCGGATTGCCGACGGTCGTCGCTGCGTACTCCTGGGTCCTCGACGAGCTGCCCGGCGGTAAGCCGAAGAAAAAGAAGCGCTGAGCCTGAATCGACACGGCTACGGCCGGCCCATCGCTCGCGCACTCGCTCCGTACAGCAAAGGGCATGCGCAACTTCGTATAGCGACCGACGAACGCGTGGCAGTTCTCGTTGACGGTGGCGCTTTCACCTGACGCCACGAACGTCTTTCGTCCCGGCACGGCGCCTGCGTAAAAGCGGGCGGGTGCCGCCGCCGGGGCTCTAACTTCCCGAACCATCGCCGTTTTCGACCGATCTCCTCACGCTACTCCTGCGTGGCAGCCCGTCACATCCGCTGCCCGGTCCCGTGGCATGTCGGTTGCTCGATAAGGGCGCCGCCTGCGAGGCACCGTGCGATCGAGCGCCGGGCGCCGCCACCAACGGAGGAGACTGTGATGGGCAACCGAACACTTGCGGTAATTGTCTCGTACGCCGTCGTATCGGCCTTTCTGAGTACGCTGGAAGCCTTCGCAGGAATTGCAGGAGGGCCGCACGACTTCTCCCAGCAGGGTTGGAGCGGCGGCTCGGTGTGCGTGGTGTGCCACACGCCGCACGGGGCCGACACGAGCGTAGCCAACGCTCCGCTCTGGAATCACCGCCTGAGCTCCCAGACCTACACGCTGTACGCCAGCGCAACGCTCACCGCCACCGATGTGGGACAGCCCACCGGCAGCTCCAAGCTCTGCCTTTCTTGTCACGACGGTTCGGTGGCACTCGACTCGTTCGGCGGCACCGACGGTAGCACCTTCATGCAGGGCAGCAAGGTCGTCGGTGCCGGTGCCGATTTGTCGGACGACCACCCGATCTCGTTCGTCTACGACTCGGCGCTGGCCAGTCAGGACGGCGAGCTCCACGACCCATCCAATCACTCGAGCGGACTCGGCGGGACGATCGAGCAGGACCTACTCGAAAATCGCCGCCTCGAGTGCGGATCGTGCCACGACGTACACGATGGCGACGCGGCCAACCACCTGCTGCGGGTCAGTCTGGCCGGAAGCATGCTCTGCCTCACCTGCCACGATAAGTAAGGCGCCGCACCCCCTGTGCCGGGTGTCCGGGCGCTGTCTGGCGGCCGCCCCCCCGCCTGGGTCAAAAGCGACAGCGCATCGCACCCTTCGGTGCCGATCAAGCGGCACGCGACGCCGAGAACTCGGCACAAATCGTGAACCTCCCGCCTGTTCCATAAGAGACTACAGACAATTCCGTGAGGGGGACTAATAGGATGCCTCTCGATCCCACATGGGGGATATCCCTAGTCCATTGATATTACAGC
The DNA here is from genome assembly GCA_964597375.1 of uncultured Myxococcales bacterium. GTDB lineage: Bacteria > Desulfobacterota > Binatia > UBA1149 > SPBQ01 > CAZQYE01. Next base: position 3,556 of record CAZQYE010000042.1, on the reverse strand, counting down.
GTTTTCTGCCCTACCCGGAGGCTGGCACCTGGGAGACCGGCCTTTGCCCCCCGGATGCGCCACCAAAGGGCATGTTGGCCCTCATCTTGCACGTTCTCGTGCGGCGGTTCTCTCACTGCCAATGGTGCTGGAACAAACGAAAGAGAAGAAGAAGGAGCAGAAGGGGGAAACGAAATGACGAAACACCCAAGCCAGAAGACACTGTGGGGCCTAACGGCAGCGGCGGCGTTCGCAGCGGTCGTGTGCTTCGCAGCCAACGGCATGGCCGCCACGCCAGGTGCCGGTATCGTGGGGTCGGACCATGACTTTTCAGGGCTGTGGAACGCCGGCAACAACAACCACGCGGAGATCTGCGTGGTCTGCCATGTTCCGCACAACGCCGATTCGACGGTGACCGACGCTCCGCTGTGGAACCATGCCGTGACGACGGCAAGCTACACGCCGTACAGCGGCCCGAGCGGGACGCTCGATGCGACCGTCGGCCAGCCCGGCGGCGTCTCGAAGCTGTGCCTGTCGTGCCACGACGGTACCGTCGCGGTCGATGCCTTCGACGGCAATCCCGGTACCCAGTTCATCGACGACATCAATCCAGCCAAGAACCTCGGTACGGACCTGAGCGACGATCACCCGATTTCGTTCACGTACGACACGGCTCTGGCCAACGCCGACGGCGAACTCTTCGACCCGGCGGTCCAGACCGTCTCGACGGCGACCGAAACCGGAACGATCAACGACGTTCTGCTGATCAACGGCAAGGTCGAGTGCGCATCGTGCCACGACGTGCACAACAAGGACACGGCCGACGGCGACTTCCTGCGCATCACGCGTACCGGCAGCGCCATCTGCCTGTCTTGCCACGACAAGTAAGTAACCAGGAGGTGCTCGGGAGAAACACTCTACCTGAGTCCTACAAAGCAACCACGGCGGCGGGCGCACTATCCTCGGGTAGTGCGCCCGTCTTCTTCCTAGCCCCCCGGTTGCTGCGGACGGTGGCCGCCGATAGCTTGCGGGTTTCAACGAAACACGGGTTCCCGCGGACCGCCACCCGAACGAACCCGAAGGAAGGTGACTGAAGTGAACGTCAGAGCAGCTTTCCTCCCGTTGGTCGCTTTGTGCATGGCCCTGCTCGCAAGCGCATGCGCACCGCAAAAGCCGCTGTCGCCGGAAGCCGAGCAGCCGGTCTTCTATCCCCCGCTACCGCAAACTCCGCGGCTTCAGTTCCTCGCGACTTACACGTCCGAAGAGGACGTCATTCACAAAGCGGGGGGATTCGAAGAGTTCATTCTCGGTGAGACGAAGTACCGCGAGCTCGGCAAGGTCTATGGCGTCGCTCTCGATCACGGCGAACTGTTGATTTGCGACACCAAGGCCGGGGCCGTGATCGTCTTCGACATTGCAAACGGCGCCGTGCGTTTCATCGGCACGAAAGCCCCTGGGAAGCTGATCAAGCCGGTCAACGTGACGGTCGATCCGGAGGACGGCAAGCGCTACGTCGTCGACACCGGCCTCAAGCGGATCGTCGTATTCGACCGTGCGGGCAGGTACCTGCGGGCGATCGGCGATCCCGAGTCGTGGAAACCCTCGGACGTCGCCGTGTTCGGCCGGCGCCTTTACGCAACGGACCTCGAAAACGGACAGGTCGTCGTGTTCGACAAGCGCACCGGCAACGAACTCGACCGGATCTCCCAGCGTGGCGACGGCCCCGCGGACTTGTTCTTTCCCACGAACATCACGGTAGATACAGACGGGAACATCTACGTTTCGGACACCGGTAATTTCCGCATCCAGAAGTTCAGCCCCGAGGGCGAGCATCTCATGCAGTTCGGCTCCCTCGGCCGTGCTCTCGGACAATTTGCGCGTCCAAAGGGTGTTGCCGTCGATCGGGATGGGCGCGTGTACGCCGTCGATGCGGCGTTCGAAAACGTTCAGATCTTTGCGCCGGACGGCACGCTGCTCCTGTTCTTCGGAGAGCCGGGCGCTCACCGAGGAGCGATGAACATGCCGGCCAAGGTCGTCGTCGATTACGACGACGTCGCCTTGTTCGCCGATCGTGTCGCCCCCGGTTACGCCATCGACCACCTAGTGATCGTCACCAGCCAGTTCGGGGTCAACAAAGTCAACGTGTACGGGTTCCTCAGGCCGGCCGGCGGGCAAGAAAACGCGGCAAGCGGATCAGCCGGACAAGTACAATGATTTGAGGGAGGCCATAGACACCGTCAAGGAGGAAAGCCGGCTCGGCCGCCCGGCCGGCGAACGATACGATGCAGAGCTTTCAGCCAACCGGTCAGCCTGCCCCTCGCGCGGCTGAAGCCCTGGGCCGGGCCCGCTCTTGGGCGTGGATCGGGCTCTTGGTTCTCGTTCTGGCCCCAGCGGGGAGTGCTCGTGCAGCGGCCCCTGCAACGGTCGACGCGGGTGCCTCCTGCGTGACGGCCGATTGCCATGCCGGCGAAGTGTCGGCCAAGTACCTGCACTGGCCCGGCTTCGCCGAGGACTGCCGCTCGTGCCACGTACAAAAAGGCAACAAACACGCATTCGCGCCGGCCGGGTCGGCCGACAAATGCCTCGAGTGCCATGACGACGTCGCCAAGAACATCGCCACCCGCAAGTACGTTCATGCAACCGTCAAAGAGCGCAAGTGCTTCGACTGCCACCAACCGCATGGTTCGCAGGTTCGGGGGCTCTTAAACACCGCTAGCCAGATGGACCTGTGCCTGCGCTGCCACGAGAAGAAGAAAAAGAAGATCCTCGGAGCCAAGGTGCTGCACGGTCCGACCGAGCAGGGGGCCTGCAGCATGTGCCATGAGCCGCACGCAGCGAAAAATCGAAAACTAGTCATCAAGTCGACGCCAGATCTTTGTTTCGAATGCCACGAAGACTTTGCGGCCGCATGGAATCAAGCGAAGTACCACCACGACGATCCCGACTGCATCGACTGCCACGACCCGCACGGCGGTCCCGAGAAACGCATGCTCTTCGCCCAAGGACGGGAGCTGTGTGGTGAGTGCCACGACGACGTCGTGGATATCGTCGAGCGGGCTCCCGTAGACCACGCCCCAACCAAGGACGGCCGTGACTGCCTGAACTGCCACACGCCGCACGCGTCGAACGCCCGGCCCAACTTGATCGCGCCGCAGCAGGAGCTCTGCCTCGGCTGCCATGACAAGAAAATCGACGAGCCCAATCAGAAGCGGCCGCTCATGAACATGAAGGCGCTGCTCGTTACCAATAACAATTGGCACAAGCCGATCCGCGACTCCTTCTGCACGGGCTGCCATCGGCCGCACGGCAGCAAGTACTTCCGCATTCTCAAGAAGCCGTTCCCACCGACGTTTTACAGCCCGTTCGATCCGAAGAACTACGCTCTTTGCTTCTCGTGCCACGAACAGACGATCGTCCGGGACGCCAAGACGAGAACGCTGACGAACTTCCGGGACGGGGACAAGAACCTGCACTTCCTGCATGTAAACAAGGAAGAACGGGGCCGAACGTGCCGGGCGTGCCACGAGGTCCATGCGAGCACGCACCCTTTCCACATTCGCGACGAAGTTCCGTACGG
>CAZQYE010000041.1:0-12050 GCA_964597375.1 uncultured Myxococcales bacterium | reverse complement strand
GGCGCGATCCGCGTACGCAGCAAGTCGCGTTCGCGGCAGGCTTCGAGAACCAGCGCAATGTCGCCCTGCTCGAGGTACCGCACGCCGCCGTGGATGAGTTTCGAGGAACGACTGCTCGTGCCGATGGCGAAGTCCCCGCGTTCGATGAGCGCCACGGACATGCCGCGCAGCACCGCATCGCGCGCCACACCGGCGCCGTTGATCCCACCGCCGATCACGAGCAAGTCGAACACTTCCTCGCGCAGGTACCGCCAGGTCGCCTCGCGGTGCCGCAGGGGTTGTCCTTTGGGCGTCGTCACGCTTCTTTCATCGCATGCCGGCCAGACGGTGCAACTGCGGCCGCAGCCGCACGGGAGCATGCCTGGATGCCAGCGCCGCCAGACGCCATAGTCGCGCTTGAGTGATCCGCCATCGGCCGCTGGCCGGGTCGGTCATCGGCTGGAGAAACACCACGGCGTCCGGCGCCCACCGTGCGACCAAACGCGCTGCTTGGCAGACTTCGGACTCGGGCGTCTCCTCCCCGACGACGATTTTCGCATCCAACCGCTTGGCGCGGCAGAGCGCGAAGAACCGCTCGTGCTCCTCCCAGTGTGGAACGCCCTCGGCCGAGGGCAGCTTGATATCCGCCGATATGATACCGGCCCGCGCTGCGATGGATTCGACCCGATCGCAGATCAGCGCGTTCGTCTCGAGGAGAAACGGCCTCGGCAGCCGCTGCTCCGCTAAAAACGTCTCGAGAAAGCGCCGCTGCACCAGGGGCTCTCCGCCGGTCAAGGCGATCATCGAAATCGCCGGATCACTGCTACAGAACTCATCGATCCACTCGGCCAGGCGAGCAGCGCAAACGGGGTTCGCCGCTCGCTCCCGGCGGCCGTCGGGCCAGTCGATTACGCATTCGGGAACGCGCACCAGCGACTCCGGCGTGTCGCAATAGCTGCAGCGCAGGTTGCAGCCGGCGAAGCGAACGAACAGGTGCCGCTCGCCGGCTCGCGAGCCCTCGCCCTGCACCGACACGAACAGCTCACTGAGGTACGCTCTCGGCTCCATCGCTTCGCCAACTCGATCGCGGGCGCCGGTCTCGATCCTCTCTTGCCGGACCGTCCATCCGCAGGCGCCGCGTTCACCATACGTCAGGAGAAGACGCGCGCAACTACGCCGGTGCTCCGGAAATGCCGACGACCAGGTCGCCGAGGTTGGTCCCGGTCGGGCCGGGGGTCAGCGTGGCACCGGCGGCCGCAAGCGCCGTGTGAGTGTCGAAGGCTTCGATCGCGCGGTCGAGGTCGGCGCCCGCACGACGCGCGCGCGAGGCGGTCGTGCCGTCGACGACGGCGCCGGCGGCATCGCTGTTCCCATCGATGCCGTCGGTCCCGCCGGCCACGAACGCAACCCCTTCGACCCCTTCGAGGCGCCGGGCGACGAGCGCCGCCATGTGCTGGTTGCGGCCACCTCGACCTGCGCGCTCGGGCAGGCGCAGCGTCGTCTCGCCCGCAAGAACGAAGGCCGCGCGCGCGCGGCCCGCCAGTTCGAGCAGGAAGTCGGCGATCTTCTCCGCCGCGACCGTCCCGTCGCCCTCCAGGCGTGCAAGCGGAGGCGCTACGAGGTCGTAACCGCGCGCTGCCAGGAACGCGCGTGCCGCCTCGGCGGCCGAGTCCATCCCCACGACGATCTCGACCTCGCCGGAGCGCGCCGGGCCGGCCGCTGGCGGGGGGCTCACAGCAAGCCAACGGCGCACCGGCTCGGGAACCCGCGACCACAAGCCGCAGCGCTCGAGCACGGTGACGGCTTCGGCGGGATCGACCGGGCGGTTGACGGTCGGTCCCGAGCCGATGACGGCCGGGTCGTCGCCGATCACGTCCGATACGGCGAGCGTGCGCACCCGCGCCGGATAGGCTGCCCGCGCAAGCCCGCCCCGTTTGACCTCGGAGAGGGCACTGCGCACGGCGTTCATCTGCTCGATCGGCGCCCCGCTTCCAAGCAACAACTCGTAGACGCGGGCCACGTCTGCATCCGCCAGGCCCGCTCGCGGGACTTCGAACAGTGCCGAGGTTCCGCCCGACACCAGATAGAGCAGACTGTCGCCTTCGCTCAGACTTCTCGCAGCCGAAAGAATCCGGCGGGATGCTGCAAACCCTTCGGGCGACGGCACCGGGTGGCCGCCAGAGAGGATCTCGATCGCTGCGGGTACGTCTCGCGCTCGGGTGCCGGTGGGGATCAGAGCAAAACCGCGGGTGGGCTCAGGCACCGCGGCAACCATCGCCGCGGCCGCCTTACCGGTTGCTAGTACGAGCGTTCGATCGGGCTCCTCGAGGGGCTTGGACCGGAGTTGCTCGGATACGGCGCGGCGGGGATTCCCGGCGGCAACACCCGCCCTCCACGCCGACAGTGCGTCCTCGCGAAGTCGGGATGCCCCGTCTCGTCTGGTGCCCACGTTCGCCGTCCAAACGGCGCCCGGATTCGGTCAGCCGGTCTCGTCGTCGGTTTCGGTCGCCGGAGAAATGCGCCCCGCAGATGCGACGGGCATCGCTTCGGCCTGCATGGTGCGCTGCGCCTGTTCGAACTCTCCCTGGCACGTGACGCACAGCCGGGTGAACGGCATGGCCTCGAGACGGCCCTCGGCGATGTCCTCGCCGCATTCTTCACACTTGCCATACTCGCCGGAGTCGACTCGCCTGAGCGCATCGTCGACGAGCAGCAGCTTCTTGCGCTCGCGATCGGTGAGCAGCAGGTTGATCTCTCGGTCGCGCTCGTCGCTGGCGATGTCGTACGTGTCGCGCCCATCGGCGGCCTCGCCTTCGCGCTCTTCCTTGAGATCGTGGCGGATCTCCCTGAGGATCTCCCGGCGGAGTTCGAGCAGTTGCTTGCGGTATTTTTCCAGCTGTCTTTTTCTCATCGGTTTCAGACCAGTCCCGTCACTCGGGCAGCGCGGCGCGCTAAAGTAGATGTCGCGTGCCGCCGCGTCAATCCCCCGCCGGGGGCTGTGCAAATAAATCGAAGGCGTCGCTGGCGGTAATCTCCGCCTCGACCAGATCGCCGCGCCGCAGGCCGCCCGCCGTCTCGCCGAGGAAGGTCACGCCGTCGATTTCCGGGGCCTGGTGCACCGTGCGCCCGAACCAGCCCCCATCCCCCTCTCCCTCCACCAGAATGCGCTGCCGGCTGCCGACGTGGCGGGCGAGCCGCTCGCGCGAGAACTCCTCCTGCAAGGCGAGCAACTGGTCCCGGCGGCGCTCGGCCACGGCACGCGGCACCCTGCCCGGGAGCCCCGCCGCCGCCGTTCCGTCCTCCGCCGAGTAGCGGAACACGGCGATTCGGTCGAAGCGCGCCTGCTCGACGAATCGGCACAAGCACTCGAATGCCGCCTCGTCTTCACCGGGGAATCCGACGATGAACGTGCTCCGGACCGTCGCCTCCGGCAGGCGGGTGCGCACCCGCTCGAGCAGTCGCATCAGGCTGGCCGCATCCCCTCCCCGACGCATGGCCGCTAGGACTCCGGCATCGGCGTGCTGCAAGGGGAGATCGACGTACGGGCAGACGGCGGCCACCGAGGCCATCGCCTCGAGGATCTCCTCGGAGAGCGTGTTCGGATACAGGTAGAGGCACCGAACCCGTTCGATGCCGGCGACTTGGCCCAACCTCTCGAGCAACACCGCCAGCTCGGCGGCGCCCCGGTCGCTACCGTACGCGCTCAAGTCCTGGCCGACGAGGTTGAGCTCGACGATGCCCGCCGAGGCCAAGCGCTCGGCCTCGGCGACGACGTCTTCGACCGGTCGACTCCGATGGCGCCCGCGAAAAGAAGGAATCGCGCAAAACGAACACTCGTGATCGCACCCGTCGGATATCTTGACGTAGGCCCAGCGCGCCCCGGCGTCGATCATCCTCGCCGTGTCCGCCGCGGGCAGCGTGTGCTGGCCGCCGCGCAGTACCGTCCCGTGGGGTGCAGCAAGCGCCTCGCCGATCCGCTCGACCTCGCCGGTGCCGAGGACCACGTCGACCTCGGGCAAGTGACGCAGGAGCTCTTCCCCGTAGCGCTGGGCGAGGCACCCGGACACCACCAGACGGCCGCGCTCCCGCGCGGTTTCCGCCAGCGCCAGGATCGTGTCGATCGACTCCTGCCGCGCTTCTTCGATGAAGGCGCACGTGTTGACGACCACGACGTCGGCTTCTTTGGGATCGGTCACGATCTCGTGGCCGGCCTCGCGGGCCTTGCCGAGCAGAACCTCGCCGTCTACTTGGTTCTTGGCGCAGCCCAGGCCGCTGAAATACAGGCGTGCCATCGATGTCGGCGTCTCCTGGAACCTTCAGGTCAGTCGCGGAAGTTCTCGAACTGCAAGGGCCGCCCGAACTTCTCGGATTTGAGCGAGGCGATGACCTGCTGCAGGTCGTCGCGCTTCTTGCCGCTTACCCGCACCTGGTCGCCTTGGACGGCGACCTGCACCTTGAGCTTGAGCCGTTTCACGTGACGGACGATCGCCCTGGCGGTATCGGCGTCGATCCCGCAGCGCACGGCGATCGTCTGCCGCGCCCGGCCACCTGCGGCGGGCTCGATATCACCGCGGGAGAGGGCACCGAGCGGGACCTTGCGCCTGGCCAAACGACCTTCGAGCACTTCGAGCGCGGCCCGCACTTTGTACTCGTCGCTCGATTCGATCACGAACGCCTGATCCTTGAGCTCGATCTTCGTCGAGGTGCCCTTGAAATCGAAACGCTGAGAAATCTCCTTGACCGCCTGTCCGAGGGCGTTGTCCACCTCGTGCCAGTTGACCTTGGAAACGACGTCGAACGAGGGCATCGGCTATTCGGCGGAGGCGGTCGCAGGTGTCGTAATCACGTCTACGCCGGCCGGCGGCTGGAACGAGAACAGCGACGGATCGAGATCGACGTTGCGCTTGACGTCGTCGAACTCCACGTAGGTCGTCGACCCGGCCGGGTCACGCACCACCAAGCTGCGCAAATCGAGCGTGTCCGCCGCCAACGTCACGTCGAGCGTCTCACCGACGTCGGCCCGCGGCGTCAGCCGCACGGTCACCGACCGATCGTTGCGCTCGAGCAGCTCGAGGCGATAGCGCTCGGTCAGCCCCTCGCGCCCGGCCAACAACGAAACCAGGCCGCCCCTGCCGAACGCCGTTTCGTATGCGACCCGGTAGACTTGCTCGAGGTCGGGCTGGTAGATCCACACCCACGAGCCGTCCCCCACGACGGTTTGCTGCTGGCCCTCGACGTAATCCCAGCGCATCCGGTCGGGCTTGGAAAAATAGAACTGGCCGCTGCTGGCGACCTCGCCGCCGATGCCATCGACGTCGATACGCTGGCGGAAACCGGCGGCGATCGACCGAGTCGACTGCCAGCGTGCTTGGTAGGCCGCCCAGACCTCATCGACCGGGGCTGCGGAACGGGCGGGAACCGCCGCCGCAACGACCATCGCGGCCGCCAGCACGGCGGAAGCGACGGTTCGCCTCACGACGCCGTCGAGCCGACGAGCACTTTGCGCGGCTTGGAGCCGTCGGCCGGTCCGACGATCCCCTCGCGCTCCATGTGCTCCATGATGCGGGCGGCTCGGTTGTAGCCGATTCCGAGTTTGCGCTGCAGCCACGAAGTCGAACCCTGCCCATTCTCGATGACCAGGTCAACGGCTCGGTCGTAGAGTTCGTCGAAGAACTCCTCTTCTTCCTCTCCCGGCGCCGCTTTCGAATGGTCCTCGAGCAGGTCCATGCGGTAGTCCGGTCCGCCCTGTTTGGCCAGGAACGACACGATCGCCCGAATTTCCTTGTCGGAAACGAACGCGCCGTGCAGGCGCTGCAGGTGGGATGTGCCGGGCGCGAGATACAGCATGTCGCCGTTGCCGAGCAGCCTTTCGGCACCGACGGTGTCGAGAATCGTACGCGAATCCGGCCGCGAGGTTACCTGGAACGAAATGCGCGAGGGGAAGTTCGCTTTGATCAGGCCGGTGATCACGTCCACCGACGGCCTCTGGGTCGCAACGATCAAATGGATGCCGGCGGCCCGCGCTTTCTGCGCGAGTCGAGTAATCGACGTCTCGACCTCGCGGCCGACCGTCATCATCAAGTCGGCGAGCTCATCGACGATGACGACGATTCTCGGCAGGTGCTCGTGCTCGAGCTCTTCTTCGTCCTCCTCGCCGTCCTCTTCGTCGTACTCCTCGCCGTCCTCCTCTTCGCCCTCGTCTTCTTCGTACAGATCTTCCTCGTATTCCTCCTCGTCGTACTCCTCCTCTTCGACGTCCTCGAACTCCTCGGCCACCCGGCGGTTGTAATCGTCGATGTTGCGAACCTGCAGCGCCTTCATGAGTTCGAAGCGGCGGTCCATTTCGCGCATTACGTTCTGCAATGCCGCAGCGGCCTTCTTGACGTCCGTGACGACGGGAACGAGCAGATGGGGAATGCCCTCGTACAACGACATCTCGAGCATCTTCGGGTCGATCATGATGAATCGGACGTCGCGCGGCGTGGACTTGTACAGCATGCTCAAGATCATCGAGTTGAGGCTGACCGACTTACCCGTTCCCGTCGCGCCCGCCATCAACAAGTGGGGCATCTTCGTCAGGTCGGCGTATACCGGCAGCCCGGTCGTGTCGCGGCCGAGCGCGAGAGTGAGCGGCGAGGGGTACTCGCGGAAATCGTCGCTGTCGATCAAATCGCGCAGGCCGACGATCGCCCGGTGGCGGTTCGATACTTCGATACCGACGACGTTCTTCCCCGGAATCGGAGCCACGATGCGGACGCCGTGGGCCCGCAGCGCCATCGTCAGATCGTCACACAGGTTGACGACACGGCTCACCTTGATGCCGGCGTCCGGCTCGAACTCGAACGTCGTGATGACCGGCCCCGGCCGTACGGCGGTCACCCGGCCGGCGACACCGAACGTCGCGAGCTTCTGTTCGAGGATCTTCGACTGGGCGACCAGCGTCTTTTCGTCCGCGTAGTCGGTCTGATCGTCCGGCTTGCCGAGCAGACGCACGGGCGGCAGGCGGTAGTCGTCCCGGTCGAGATCGAAGACGAACTCCTCCTGCTCGGCCTCCACCTGCGTCTTGCGCTTGCTCTTACGCGGGCTCGGCGGCTGCTGTTCGATCTTGGGATCTACGCCACCCGACGCCGAGGCATGGCCGAAGACGACCGGCCGTTCCTCGGAAGTCTCGACCACCGGCTTTCGCGCGCGACGGCGCTCGGGCAACCGCAGATTCGATATGGCGGCCACCGCCTTGCGGGCACCCGCGCGGACCGCGATGGCCACGCCCCGCCCGGCCGCCACCGCACCGCGCCGAACGAGCCGGGCGGCGATCCCGGCGATCTCGCTGAGCGGTCTGCCCGTCAGCAGGATCCACGTGAGCACGACGAGGGCGCCGACGATCACTCCTGCGCCGGCGGCCCCGAGCCAGCCTTCGAGAACCGTCGCGAGGAACCCGCCGACCCAGCCGCCGGCAAGCTCCTGGGGGTGGCCGGCGCGAAGCAGACCGAGCAGGACCGCAATCTCGACCAAGAAGAACGCCGCGCCGGCAAGGCGCATGGGAGACCCGAGCCCGCTCGATCGTTGGGTGAACAGGGCGACCGCACCGATCGCCAGCAGCAGCGGAAACAGGTAGGCCGCATAGCCGAAGGCCTGTACTAGGGTATCGGCGATGAAGTACCCGACGGGTCCGACCCGATTGAGCGTCGGGGACTCCGGTACGTACGAGACGAAGCTCAGCGCCAGCACCGCGCCGAGCGCGAACGAGACGACGGCCTCGACTTCGTGAACGATCTTGGGAGTCTTCTGACTTTGAGCGCGCCTCGCCGCCACCTACTACACCACACCCACCAGCAACGTCAGCCCACCGAGGACACCACAGTATAGCGCAAACGGCAGGAGCCGTCCTACCCGCACGGCCCGCATCATCAGCTCGATCGCCAAGAATCCGGTGACCGCCGCAGCGGCGGTGCCGGCGAGAACGGCCAGCCCGTCGGCCCGCAGCAGCACTCCCACGTCCGATGCATTGCGCAAAACCGCGCCGCCGATGGCCGGAACCGACATCAGGAAGGCGAACCGCGCCGCGGTGTCCTCGTCGAGGCCCCGGGTGAGCGCCCCCACGATCGTCGACCCCGAGCGCGACACGCCGGGCACGAGGGCGGCAGCCTGGAAGATGCCGACGACGACGGCATCGGCGGCACCGAGGTCGAGGGGGCCGCGGCGGCCTCCGAGGCAGCGCGACCCGATCCAGAGAAGTACGGCGGTGGTGAGCAGGGCGATGCCGACGGCGAGAATCGACCCGAACGCGGCCTCGATGCGCTGCGCCCACAGCCCCCCTACGAGCGCCGCCGGCACCGTGGCCAAGGCCAGCAGCCAGACCCAGCGCGCCGGGTAGCGGGGATCGCGGGACTTCCCGGAAAGCGCCGAGGCCATGTGAATCAAGTCGGCGCGAAAGTACCACAGAACGGCGACCAGCGTGCCGAAGTGGAGGCAGACGTCGAAGGCCAGCGCCTCGGAGATCCCCTCGGGAAACAGGTGCTGCACCAGAACCAGGTGCCCGGAACTCGACACCGGCAAGAACTCGGTCAGCCCCTGCAACACCCCCAACCCGATCGCCTTGCCGATACCCAACGCAGCCTCTCCCGCAAAAGCGGGTAGTTTACAGCTCCATTACGAACGGAACAACGACCGGTCTCAGCCCGAGCTCGCGCCGGAAGTAACGGCGCACCGCGAGCCGCACTTCCTCTTGCAATTCCGGCAGATCGGCGACCGCAGCCGCGCTCATCGACGCAACCCGCGCCAAGACCGCTTCTTTGGCTTCGCCGAACTCTTCGTCGCCTTCGGGAACGGGCAGCCCTCGGACCACGATATCCGGTCCGCTGACGACCCGCCCGGACTGCCGCGCGACACCGAGAATGACGAGTACCACGCCGTCGGCGGATATGTGACGGCGGTCGCGCAGCACTGCATCGTCCACCTCGCCGACTCCCGCCCCGTCGACGTACACCCGGCCAGCGGGAACCGTCCCCGCGGGCCGCACGCCGTCGCGCGAAAGCTCGAGCACCTCCCCGTCGACCAGACACCAGGCGTTTTCCGCGGCGACGCCGGTCTCGACGGCCAAACGGCGGTGGTGGACGAGATTACGGTACTCGCCGTGAAGAGGCACGAAGTGTGCGGGCCGCACCATCTCGATCATCTCGCGCAGCTCGCCGCGCCGTGCGTGCCCGGAGACGTGAACGCGCGCTCGCGGTTCGTAGTAGACCTCGGCACCGCGCCGGTACAGTTGGTCGATGACCGCGCCAATCGCCCGCTCGTTGCCGGGAATGACGCGCGACGAGAACACGACCGCATCGCCCGGTCCCGGCGAGAGGTTTCTGCCCTCCTCCATCGCCAGGCGCATCAGGGCCGACCCCGGCTCTCCCTGAGAGCCGGTCGCCAGAACACAGACCTTCCGCGGCGCCAGGCGTTCGGCTTGCTTTCGGTCGACGAGAATGTCGCCGGGGATGGTCAAGTGACCGGTACGCGTCGCCAGAGCCGCGGTGCTTTCCATACTGCGGCCGACGATCGCCAGCGCCCGGCCGAACTCGCGGCACAGCGCCGCCACGGTCTGCATGCGGTGGATGTGCGAGGAGAACGTCGTGACGTAGACGCGCCCGCGCGTGGACTCGAAGATCGGCCTGAGGAAATCGGGCACCCGCGACTCGGACTCGGTGCGGCCATCGACCTCCGCATTCGTCGAATCGGACAGCAGTAGGTGTACTCCTTCCTCTCCCAGCTCGCGAAAGCGTTCGACGTGACTGCAGCGCCCATCGAGTGGTGAGGGATCGAGCTTGAAGTCGCCGGTGTGAACGATCAGGTTTCCGCCCGCTCGAACGGCGAGGCCGCAGGCATCGACGGTCGAGTGGGTCACCCGCAGCGCCTCGATCTCGAGACCGCCGATCGTAAACCGGTCGCCCGCGTCGAAGCGCTCGATCTCGGCCACCCGCCTCGCTTCGCTGTGCTCCTCGAGCCGCGATTCGAGCAAGGCGCGGGTAAACGGTGTGGCAAACACCGGCACCGTCACCTCGGGCAACACGTAGGGAAGCGCACCGATATGGTCCTCGTGGCCGTGTGTCAGCACGAAGGCCTTGAGGCGGTCGCCGAGCTCATGCAGGTACGTCACGTCGGGAATCACCCGGTCGACGCCCATCATGTGGCTCTCGGGAAACATGACGCCGCAGTCGATCGCGATCGCGTCGTCGCCGCATTCGAGAACCATGCAGTTGAGCCCGAATTCACCGAGTCCGCCGAGCGGCACGATGCGCACCGGCGCTCGCTCAGACATCGCCGCCTCCGGCAGTGGCGTCGGTGGTGTCCGGATCGATCTCGCGCAGCATGTCGACCACCTCGCGGCGAGCCCGCTCGGTGAGCCTGCCGTGATCGGCCCTGGTGAGACCGTCGACTGGAATCGGCTTACCGATCTTCACGCGAATGGTGCCTGGTCGCGTGAGCAACGCATACTTGGGCAGGACACGGTGCGAGCCGCCGACCGCAACCGGCACCAGTGGAAATCCCGATGCGATCGCGAACGCCGCCGCCCCCTTCTTGAACGGCAGCACGGCCGGGGTCGGCGCCCGGCGCCCTTCGCCGAAGAACACCACGGAGATACCTCGTGTTCCTAGATTTTCCCGCAACGCTTGCACCGCCTGATCGTGATTCTGCCGGTCGATCATGATTTGCCCCGTGCGGCGCATGCCGTAACCGAACACGGGAATCCGCTCGAGTTCGCGCTTGGCCACCCACCGCGTCTCCCGCTCGCCGAGCGCGGCAACGATCGCAAACGGATCGAAGTGGCTGCGGTGATTCGCGAGCAACACGTAGTCGCGCCCGTCCTCGAGGTTCTCGACCCCGCTTGCCTCGACGTGGATACCGAAGATCGCCAGGCCGGCGTGCGCCCAAATGCGCGCCCACGGGTAGTAGCGGCGCCTGTCGATGAGCGCCACGACGACGATCAGCGGCACATAGACGGCTGAAAACGCGAAGAAAACCACCGTACGCACCGCCGAGACGATCCGTTCGAGCATCCCGGGGCCGGCCGTCTGTGGGTTATCCACCATCTGACATTGACACGACCGGCCGGCAATTCTAGCTTCGCGCAGACTCGGTCGACGAGCACGGAGAGCGCCCATGGCATCAGTAAACAAGGTCATCGTCCTTGGCAACCTCGGCCAGGATCCCGAACTTCGCCACACGGCAAGCGGTCGCCCCGTGGCCACCTTGCGCGTTGCGACGAACGAAGTGTGGACCGACCAGAACGGCGAACGCAAGGAACGCACCGAATGGCACAACGTCGTGGTCTGGGGCCGCCAGGCCGAGAACTGTGCCCAGTACTTGAGTAAGGGGCGCCAGGTGTTCGTCGAAGGACGCTTGCAAACGCGCAAGTGGGAAGACCGCGACGGCAACCCGCGATACACGACCGAGATCGTCGCCGACCGGGTCCAGTTCATCGGGGGCTCCGGTGGCGGCCAGGCCGCCGTCGCCGACAACGGCGCCGCCGACGTCGGCCCGCCCCCGGTCGGGGACGACGACGTCCCGTTCTGACCTGCCGGCGCCTATCTAGAGCCGGCGCGGCCTGCGTCCTCTGGCGGCCGCCGGCGGAAACGCCCCATTTTTTTCTCGCATCCTGTCGCGATGCGAGACACTTTAGGCACGAAGAGCTGCGCCTTTTCGGTCGATCCCCGTTTTCGATGAACCTGCTTCGCGGCGGCGGAAGCCTCGCTTCCCGTGCCGGAACCGAGCGCCGATCGCCGGCGCCGGTCACCACCCGCGGTCGGCGAACGAGAAATACTCCTGCCTGCCGATGACCACGTGATCGAGAACCGGAATGCCGAGCAGCTCGCCGGCCTCTTTCAGTCGCATGGTCGTACGCCGGTCCTCCTCGCTCGGGGTGGCATCCCCACTCGGATGGTTGTGCAGGAACAGGACGGCCGCCGCCGCCTCGCGCACGGCCGGGCGGAACGCTTCGCGCGGATGGACGAGCGAGGCCCCGAGCGAGCCCTCGGAAATTCGTACCTTGGCAAGGATGCGGTTCTTGGCGTCGAGCAGTAGTGCAT
>CAZQYE010000040.1:0-12126 GCA_964597375.1 uncultured Myxococcales bacterium | reverse complement strand
GGCACGCATCTACTGCGGATCGCCGAGTTGCGCGAACGCGGCACGCCGCTGCCGGAAGCCGCGCCGGCCGACGGGGATTTGGTGGCGTTCCTCGAAAGTTTTCCCAATCCACTGCTGGCCGCCGGTTTGTTCGTCATGCTCGACGGCATGCGGATCGATGCCGCTCTCGCGCGCGATTTCCCGGGGCTGGGAACCGACGCCCTGCGCCTCGGCCGCAGCTATGCCGAGCGCCTGCCGGCCCAGGCGGCCGAGCGCTCCGGCGAGCGACTGCTCGAGGCCTTGTTCCTGGTGTCGGTCGGAGGTCTCGAACGCCTGCCTGCGCGACTGGCGCCGCTCGAACCGATCGTCCTACAGGCGCGCCGTGCGATGCAACGCGCCGGGGCCACGGCCGCCGACGCCGCGCACCTGACGGCAATGCTCTACGGAATGCTCGCGTTTTCCTCCGCGCGCGCCGGCGAAGAGGAGGATCGGCTCGACGCCGCTCCGATCGTGCAACTCGGCGGTGCCACCTTCCTCGACGAAGCCGATGCGCCGTCGCCTGCTGCCGGAGCCGGTGAAAGCGAGGGCGAAGCCCCCATTGCGTGCGTCGAGGGCGAACCCGAACCTTCCTCGATTCCGCTCGCGCTCGACGAGGACACGGAGACCAAGAGCGGCGGGGTACCGCTCCCTCCCGAGGAGATCGAGCGGCTCATCCGGGAAGGCTTCGAGCTTCGTATCGGACAGGGCAGCCAAGAAGAGCTTGCATCACTGGGCCTGTTCGTCACCGATCTGTTGGGTAAGTTGCCCCGCGCATCGGCCCAGCGCCTGCGGGAGTTGCTCCAACGCGGAGACGAAGCGGGGCTGCGCGCGTGGATCGCCGTCCAGCGCCAGGCGCGCTACCACACGTACGACGAGTGGGACTACCGGATTCGCGACTACCGGCACCAGTGGTGCCGCGTCGCCGAAATCGAAATCGACGGGGACGGCGGGCGGACCTTCCACCGCATGCTCGAGCAGTCGGGGGACCTAGTCGCCCGACTCAAGCGCGAGTTCTTGCTCATGCGCCCCGAGCAGTTCCGGCGCATTCGAGGAATGGAAGACGGCGAGGAGTTCGACCTCAATGCCGTCGTGGCCGCGCGCGTCGACCTCCTGCGGCGCAAGACGCCGTCCGAACGACTGTATTTGGCCCGCCGGCGGGAAGAGCGCGACGTCGCGACCCTGTTCCTGATCGACATGAGCGCATCGACGGACGAACCGCTGCCGGACGGGTCGCGGCGCGTGATCGACCTGACCAAGGAAACCCTGGTGGTCATGACGTCGGTCCTCGAGGAAATCGGTGACGCCTACGCGGTTTACGGCTTTTCGGGTTACGGACACAACGGGGTCGAAGTGTATCAGATCAAGACCTTCCAAGAGCGCCTCGGTCCCGCGGTACGCGGGCGCCTCGGAGCAATCGAACCCAAACGCTCGACGCGGATGGGTGCAGCCTTGCGGCACGCAATGACGAAGTTCAACGGCGTGTCGGCACGGGCTCGTCACATCATCCTGTTGAGTGACGGGTTTCCCCAGGACTTCGACTACGGAGACGATCGAACGTCGAACGTGTACGGCATCCGTGACACCACCAAGGCACTCGAAGAGCTCGAGGGTGCCGGCATCCGGCCGTTCTGCATCACGATCGATCCTTCCGGCCACGACTACCTGCGCGAAATGTGTTCGCCCTCACGGTATGCGGTCATCGACGACGTGCGAATGCTGCCCGAGGAATTACCGCGTATCTACCAGAGCGTGGTCGGTCGCACCTAGCGCCAGCGGGAGACACCGATACGCGGGCACCAGCGCGAGATCGGACAGTCGCTGCAGATCGGCGATTGCGGCTTACACCTGGTCTGGCCGAAGGAAACGAGCAGGTCGTTGTATTCGATCCAGTAGCGGCGGGGCAACCGCTCGCGCAAAGCCTTCTCCGTCTGCTCGGGAGTGCGCGTGTCGACGTACCCCCAGCGGTTGGAAATCCGGTGCACATGCGTATCGACACAGATTCCCGGCTTTCCGTACCCTGCGGTGACGACCAGGTTGGCCGTCTTGCGGCCTACCCCCTTGAGCGTCAGCAACGTGTCGATGTCGTCCGGGACCCGCCCGTCGAACTCGCGGACGATGCGCCGCGCCATCTCGACGAGCTGAGGTGCCTTGGTGTTGTAGAACCCGACCGGGTAGATCGCCTTGCGCACGGCCGCAACGTCGGCACCTGCGAGAGCATGGACGTCGGGCGCAAGCTGAAATAACCGCCGCGCCGCCTGCGCGGTGGTTCCGTCCTGTGTCCTCAGACTCAGAATGCAAGACGCGAGGACTCGGTATGGATCGCGCGTGGTGACGGCGATCAAGGTCACGATCGGCGCCTGTCCCTTGGAAAACTCGGCCCGCAGCTTGCGCAAGACGTGCGGCATTCGGCGGTTGTCGATCGGCGGAGCGACTCCTCGGCCCTCCTTGCATGTTCGGGCCGTCTTGCCCCCGGAACTGCGGCCGCGTTGACGCGGCCGCCCGGCGTTTCTATGGTTGGCGCCCATGACTCGTCTTCGCCTCGGCATCGTCGGTGTTGGACGGCACGGAAGCAGGTACGCGCGGCACGCCGCGCGCGACGTCGATACGATCGAACTCGTCGCCGTGTGCCGCCGTGACGAAGTACGGGGACGCGAGATCGCCGCCGCGCTCGACTGCGACTACGAGCGCGACGCGCTCGACCTCGTCGCGCGCCCGGACATCGACGCCGTCGTCCTCGTCACCGTTCCCAACCTGCTCGAGCGTATCGTCGAGCAGGCGGCTTGGCATGGCAAGCACCTGTTGATCGAAAAGCCCGTGGCGCCCGACGTTGCGACCGGCGAACGCATCGCGGAAATGATCGAAGCGGCGGGAGTGTACTGTGTGGCCGGGCACACGCTGCGGTTCAACTCGGTCTGCCGGAGCTTGCGCGAGCTCGTCCCGGAGCTCGGACGACTCGACACTCTCGTGTTCACGCAGCGCTTTCCACCGCAACTCGCAATCGAGTGGCTCGATGATCCCGAGCAATCGGGCGGCGGGAACATCCTGCACACCGGCGTTCACTGTTTCGATTTGATCCGGTTTCTCAGCGGCCTCGACGTCGTCACCGCCGCATGCAGCGTCCGGTCGATCTATACCAAACGTACCGAGGACTCGTTCGTGTCGACGCTCGAACTTTCCTCGGAACCGACGATGGCCATGGTTTCCTGTTCGCGCAGCACGTCGAGCCGCAATGGGCTGATCGAAATCTCCGGTGAACACGGCCAACTCGTCGGGGATCACGTACTCAATACGATCTATCGCCTGACGGCCGACGGACGCACGGACGTCGACCCGGGTCCTCCCCGGCACACCGTGCTCGAGCTCCTCAAGCATTTCGAGGCCGACCTACGCGCCGGGCGGCCGCCGGCCGTTTCGTACCGCGACGGCCTGGCCGCCGTTGCGGTAGCCGAAGCGTGTTATCGCGCGGCTCGCTCGGGCGCCCGCGAACGCGTCGCCGTCCCCGGCCGCGCGGCCCGGGCGTGAGGTCGCCGGGACACGTTGCACGCTCAGTTTTTGCGCTGGTGCCGCACTGTGTCGGCGGCCGGGAATCGGACGAGCCGCCGCGGCTGCGCTGAGACGGCGCGTACGACCTGCCCGCACCGTGACCCGGCGCCTGCGAACCGCCGGTTATGAATTGGCGCCGGATCACGGCTAGTATTCGTAGCGATGGGGAGTGCGCGGCGCGTGACCGTGGTCAGCCACGGACCGAACTGCCTCGATGGGCTGACTTGCGCTGTCGTTGCAGCGCGTTACTTCGCGGGCCGCCGCTTCGAGCCGACGTTTTCGAGCAACAACGAGATCGACTCGACCCTGCAGGCATATGCTCCAACCGACCCGGGCGAGGAAGAGCTGTGGGTAACGGACATCTCGTGGCGCGACGGTGCTACCGATCTTCACCTTTCGGCACTGGTGGAGGCCGGGCTCGAACTGTACTGGATCGACCATCACAAGACGGCCATCGACCGCCGCCGGCAGGGCGGATTCAACGTGCCCTTCACCGATGTCGTCCTCGATGATCGGTACGCGGCATCCCGGCTCCTGTTCAACTATCTGAAGGACCGCGCCGCCAAGCGCGGTGAATCACGACCCGGCCTGCTGGCGACGGAAAATCTCGTCCTTCTCGCCGACGACGTGGATCGTTGGGTCCTCAGCGATCCCCGGTCCCGCGAGCTCGGCCTTGCGGTTCGCGCGATGAGCCAGGAACAGGCCTACCGCGCACTGCTGGCCATGGATTCGAACATCACGTACACGCGCGAGATTCGCGAAGCCTTGCAGCGAGTCGAGCAGGAGTTGCAACGAACGTTGACGCTTGCGCTGTCCACGCGCCACGTCGAGGAAGTGCGCAGTCGCGGGCTCGTCGTCGTCGCAGCGGAGTGCGACGGCTACGCGGGAGAAATCGCGGACCGCTGGAGCAAGGATTTTCGCAACGCAGTGTTCGTTCTCTACGATCATCGCGGCAGTGCGATCAGCCTGCGCCGGACGCCCGACTGCAGCGTCGATCTGTCACGCCTGGCGGCGGTGTTCGGAGGTGGAGGACATCCGGCGGCCGCCGGCTGTCAAATCGAGGCCGGTAAGGAAAAACGCGCCCAACGCATCGGCCGCAAGGTGTGCGACGCACTCAGCGAGGAGCTCGACCGATGAGCGATCCGGTCGTCCGTCTCGCTCACCGTTACGGGGAACCTCGTTCGCTCGTTTGCACCTTGCCGTCCGTCGACTTCCCGCCCCTCAGCGAACGCAAGCACGGGGAAGTGTGCATGGCGATCCTGCGCCGGGGGGGCGGATTCCTGCTGCAGACCAAGCGCTCCTACCCGAATTCGGTCATGCGCCTGCCGTCGGGGGGGATCAAACCGGGCGAGGACATCGAACACGCACTGGTGCGCGAGATCTGGGAAGAAACGAACCTCGACGTGATCATCGAGCGGTTCGTTGCGGTGCTGCGCTATCGCGACGAATCGGGTCCAACGGCCTTTCGCACGTTTCTCTTTCTAGTGCGCGAAGTGAACGGCTCCCTGCGCAGCAACGATCCACACGAACACATCTCGCAATGGTGCGAGGCGACTCCGGCACAACTCCCCTACTACGCCGAGCAGCTCCGGCGCATGCAGCCTTCGTGGCGCAATTGGGGACTGTTCCGGGCGGCGGCACTCGACGCACTGAGTGAACACCTCGCCACCCGTCAGGCGACGACGTAACGCCATGCCCGTGACCTGCACGCACCTGGCCATTCACGCACGCGACGTGGAGCGCGCGGCCGACTTCTACCGGCGGTACGCCGGGCTCAAAGAAATCCACCGCCGCCGCGACGGTTCGACGACGGTCGTATGGCTGGCCGAACCCGAGCGCGGCTCGCAAGGAACGGTGGTCGTCCTACTGTCCGCCGAGCATGCCGACGCCGTCGCCCCCGCCCCGCTGGCCCATATCGGTTACGCGGTCGACCGGCGGGAGGACGTCGATCGCATTGCCGCCATGGCCGAGCGTGAGGGAATCCTGGTCGAGCCGGCGCGGGACGCCGGTCCCATCGTCGGGTACTTCTGCATCGTATGCGATCCGGACGGCAACGCGGTGGAGTTCTCGCACGGCCAGTCCCTCGGGCCGAGCACTTGAGAGAAGAAGACGGGGCGAAAAAAAACGCCCGGGAGATCGGGCGCCGACTCAGAACATCAAGACCAGTAGCAGTTGAAGGGGTCTCGCGAGATCTCGCTCAGGCACTCCGCCAAGGAACCGGTGAACGGTTCGCCGTGCCCGTCGTAGTAGGCCGTCCACCGGCCGTTGCCTTTTTTCCAATACAGGCTGTAGGCCCAACCGTCGGGGCGTAGTTGCGCAATGCGACGATCGATCGTGTCGCCGGTACAGCCGTCCCGTTGCCGGTGTACCACGGTGATCACGCCGCTGCCGTTGGTGCGTGCCAGCAGCACCCCGCGCGGCCCGATCCGCCAGCCCAGTACGCGCCGAACCAGAAACGGAACGAAGTCGTGAACCGCAGCCGCCCGCTGGGACTTTTGCGATGCAGACGTACGTGCCATACGTATTTCAACATACAGAGGGCACACGGGCTCGGCAACCATCGGCCGCGTGCAAGTGAAACGCCGTACCCCGATTGGGGGACGCGTCCCAAGGCGATGGCGCACGCGCTGCCGTCGAAGATCGTGCCTGCAGCCCACGCCGGGAAACGCAATGACCGCGAATCGACGAGAAAGAAAACGACGCGTCGCCGTCGTCGGCGCAACGGGAATCGCCGGCCAACAGTTCATGGCTGCACTGGCAGACCACCCTTGGTTCACGGTCACCCGGCTGGGGGCTTCCGAGCGGTCCGCCGGAAAACGCTACGGCGACGCACTGCGTGACGCGTCGACGGGACAAGTGCGATGGTGGGCCGACGGGGAACCGCCTGCAAACCTGCTCGACCTGCGTGTCGAGGAAGCATCGAGCCTCGACCTCACCGACGTGGATCTCGTCTTTTCGGCCGTCGAGTCGGACGTGGCTCGTGTGCTCGAACCCGCATACGCCGAAACGACCCCCGTCGTCAGCACGGCCTCGGCCTTCCGCTACGAAGACGACGTCCCGCTCGTTCTGCCCGGGGTGAACATGGAGCACGTGCGCCTTCTACGGTACCAGCAGCGCCGTCGCGGCTGGCGTGGATTCGTCTTGCCGCAACCGAACTGCACCGTCACCGGCCTGGCGATCACGCTGCAGCCCCTGCACCGTGTTTTTGGACTGAAGCGTGTGTCGATGGTTTCCATGCAGGGCATCTCGGGCGCTGGACGCTCTCCGGGTGTCGCCGCACTCGATGCAATCGACAACATCATCCCCTTCATTCCCAAGGAGGAGGAGAAGGTCGAGATCGAGGCGCGCAAGCTCCTCGGGCGGCTCCACGCGAATACGATCGAGCCGGCGGCAATCACCGTATCCGCGACGTGCACGCGCGCGGCGGTTCTCGAGGGACACACCGAAGCGGTTTCGGTCGAGCTCGCCAAGCGCGCCGGCTGCGACGAGGTCGCCGCGGTCCTGCGGCGCGCGGGCAAGCAGGCTGCCAGGCTCGACCTGCCATCGATGCCGGACACGTTGATTCGGGTTCACGACGACCCGTTTCGCCCGCAGCCGCGACTCGACCGCGACGCCGGCGATGGGATGACCACCTCGGTCGGTCGCATCCGGCGCGACCCGGCCTTCCGCAACGGGATCAAGTACGTCCTGGTATCGCACAACACGAAGATGGGTGCCGCCAAAGGCGCCATCTTGGTTGCCGAGTACCTCGTGGCGAAGAAGTTCGCTTGAGCTGCGAGGCGCCGGTGCCTCGCAGCTCATGAGGTTTGCTTTGCCGGTCCTGCACAGGACGCCCACGGGGGAGGGTGCACTGCTCGCCTGCGTTGCGTTTTGCGGGGAATGCCGCACTGCGCGCCGAGGGAAAACGGCAAAAAGCCTTCCTCGCATGGCGGTTTTCGTGCTTACATTCCTATTGGAGACGACTGCGACATGGCACGCCGAAATCCTCTATCGCGGTTCTTGATCGAGCTGATTACGAAGCTCCTCGTGAAAGAGCATCACGGCTACGTGCAGCGATTCGCCTACGATCCCCGGATGCTTCGCGCGGCCTTGAAGCCGGGCGACGTGATTCTCGTCGAGGGATCGCAGAGAATCAGCGAAGTCATCAAGTACCTGACGCAGAGCTCGTGGTCGCACGCCGCCCTCTACGTCGGAGATGCGCTCGTGCGCAACGGGGACGAGCGGGCGAGACAGCTTCGCGAGCAGTACGGGGAGGAAGCCGAATCCCTGCTCGTCGAGGCGACCGTCGAAGAAGGAGTCGCTCCTGCACCGCTGTCGAAATATGCGCGCCACAATCTACGCATCTGCCGGCCGATCAATTTGCGCGCCCGTGATCTGGAAACGATTCTGCAGACCGTCATCGGCCAGATCGGCGGCAGCTACAACGTCGACCACGTGCTCGACCTGATGCGGTACTTGTTCCCCGTTCACCTGATTCCCCGACGGTGGCGGCGGACGGCTCTCGAGCACGGCGGCCGCTATTCGCGCGAAGTGATCTGTTCGGCGCAGATCGCGATGGCGTTCCAGGAAGTCCGTTATCCGATTCTCCCGGTCATCGACGGTCGCGAGACGCCCACCGATGTCGCCGACACCTGGCTACACCGATTTCTCACGCGACGGCGCCGGACGTCGAACAACGGAGTGTTCCGGCCGTGCGATCCGATGCTGATCACCCCCCGTGACTTCGACCTGTCGCCTTATTTCGAAATCGTGAAGCTGCCCGTTTACGCCAAGCGCGAGTTCGACTACAAGCGTATCGTCTGGGCGGATCAGGCGGACGCGCGACCCCCTCGCACCGAATCGAGCAAGAACGAGAAGGCGGCCTGACCCGATCCTCCTCCGCGCGAGGCAGAGGGGTCCTCTCCGGCCGGACTCCCGCCGGCATGCACGCGGTGACCCGTCACGCTACGATGCTCGGCGATGGAGTCGCCGAGGAAGTCTGTACTGCCGCAGCGCCTGATCACGGCTCTCGTCCTGAGCGCGGCGGCGTTGCTCTACTGGCCGTCGATCTCCGGCACGCCGTTTTACACCAAAGGCGAACCTCGCGAGGCGATCGTCGTCCAGGCGATCATCGACACGGGGGAGTTCATTCTCCCGCTGCGCAACGGCAACGAAATTCCTTCGAAGCCGCCGCTGTTTCATTGGCTCGGCGCTCTCGTGTCGGCTGCAGAGGGAACCGTCGATGAAGCAACGGTCCGGCTTCCCTCGCTACTCGCGTCTCTGTCGGCCTTGTACTTGGTGCTCGCCGTCGGTGCGGCGCTGTACGGGCGACTCGAGGGTCTGCTCGCCGCCGCCGTCCTAGCCACCTCCGTGCAATGGTTGGCGTCGTCGACGACCGCTCGCGTCGACATGGTTCTCGCGGCGTCGCTGACAGGTGCCCTGTGCGCCGCATGGCAGGCGATTCGCGACGGGGGGACGCGTCTGCCCGCGGCGTTCTTCGCTTGTTCGAGCCTCGCCGTGCTGGCCAAGGGACCGGTCGGCTACGTTCTGCCGGCGTTGATCGTGGCAGTCCACGTAGCGGTGTCCCGTGATCGGCGGTTGCTGGCAATGCTGCGACCACCGCGCGCCGCATGGTTGTGGCTGCTCCCGGTGCTGTGGTACGCGGCGGCGGCGGCAGTCGGCGGCCGTCCCTTCATCGACAAGCTGCTGCTCAAGGAGAACCTATACCGGGTCCTCGACCCCGACGCCGTCTCCGCCGGCCACGTTCACGGGGCGCTCTACTACCTGCCTGCTCTGCTCGGCGGCCTCGCCCCGTGGAGCCTTCTCGCGCCCTGGGTCGGCACCGAACTGTGGCGCAAGCGGCCGCCCCACACGCTCTTCCCGCTGGTGTGGTTTCTCGTGACCATTGGGTTCTACAGTCTGGCGGGCTCGAAGCGCGGCGTGTACCTGCTGTCGGCCTACCCGGCGGCAGCGTGGCTGATCGGCCGCTGGTTGGCCGGATGGCTCCGCGAATCGCGGCCGCTCAGGCGCCCGGCGGCGCGCACGGTAGCCACCGTCCTGGCGATTCCGGCTCTCGTCGCCTCTGCGCTCGCCGCAGGCCTGCCGGTTTCCGGCGCTCTCGGCCCATTGCTCAGCAGCGGCGACGCCGCGAACCTGGCGGCAATCGCCCGCGCTGCCGCCGCGCGTCCGGCCCCGATCTTCCTCGCCTCCCTCCTTGCCGTCGTCCTGGCCGTCGCCACCGGCCGGGCGCTGGCGGCCGGGGCCCGCCGGCCGGCGCTGGGCTGCATCTTCGGCTTCGTTCTGGCCACCGAGCTCGTGCTGGGCTCGACTGCGCACCGGGCCTTGGCCGTGAGTCAGTCGGTCGGACCGATGATCTCGTCGCTGCGCCAGCGCATTGCCAACGAAGGGCGGCTGTATTTTTACCGCGACTTCGAGTATGCGGCGGTGTTCTATGCGCGCCGGCCGATCCCACGGGTCGAGCGCTTCGAAGAGGTGGAGACGACGCCCGAGGCGTGGCTGTTGCTGCGCGAACCGGATATGCCACGGTTGGCGGAGGAGGTCGCAGCGGCCGCGGCACGGCGCGGAACGCGCCTCGTCGTCGAACGGGCCGCGCGCTTCGACTACAACGGCAATCCGCGGCGTGCCGCGCTGATCGCCGTTCGAGTGACCGATACACGAGACAATGAGCAACCCGGCTGAAATCGAAGCGGCGCGTAAGGACGAACTCGTCATCAAGATCGCCAGCGGCGACCTCGACGGTGCCGACCGCCTGCTCGAGGAGCTTCACCCAGCCGACATCGCCGAGGTAATCGAAGCGCTCGAAGGACTCGACGAGAAGCTGCGCCTGTTCGCGCTCCTCGACGCCGAACGTTCCTCGGAAGTCATCCGCGAGCTCGGTGAGGACAGCCGCACCGCACTACTCGAGAATCTTGGGGACGGCCGCGTATCGGCGATCATCGAGCATCTCGACACGGACGACGCAACCGACCTCCTGGCCAAGCTTTCCGAGGAGCGCCAGGTCAAGCTCCTGCGCCGGACGAGCCCAGAGACGCGCCGCGACGTCGAGGGGCTGCTCGCCTATCCGGAGGACAGCGCCGGCGGCATCATGAAGACCGAGGTCGCGGCCGTTCCCGCCGACGCGACCGTGGCCGAGGTCACCGAGTATCTCCGCAAGAACGCCGAGCAATTTCACGACATCCACAACGTGTTCGTCACGGACGACAAGGGCACGCTCGTCGGCCTGGTCCCGCTGCGCCGGCTGATCCTGGCCAGCGACTTCACTCCGGTGTCGCGCATCATGGAAACGGACGTCGTCTCCGTCCGTGCCGACGTCGACCAGGAAGAAGTCGCCCACTTGTTCGAGAAATACGATCTGGTGTCCCTGCCGGTGGTGGATTCGCTCGGGTGTTTGGTCGGACGCATCACGATCGACGACGTCGTCGACGTGATCGAAGAAGAAGCGACCGAGGACATTCTACGACTGGCCGGCGTGGCCGGCGAAAGCGTAGCGGTCACAAACTCGGCGGAGGGAATTCGCAGCCGTTTGCCGTGGCTCGCTCTCAACCTCCTGACGGCCGCCGCCGGTGCTTTTACCATTTCCCTGTTCGAACGAACGATCCAGGCGATGGCGGTCGCCGCCGCGTTGATGACGATCGTCGCTTCTCAAGGCGGCGCCGCCGGCGTACAGACGATGACGTTGATCGTCCGCGGCCTCGCCCTCGGGGAAGTCCGCACCGCCCAAGTCCTGCGCATTCTCGGCAAGCAGTTGCTCGTAGCCGCGGCGAACGGCTCGGCTCTCGGCCTGGTATCGGGTGCCGCCGTCTACCTCTGGCGCCACGATCCACGGTTGAGCGTGATTTTCGGCGTCGCACTGCTGGCCAACCACATCATCGCCGTCACCATCGGCACCCTCGTACCGCTCGGGCTCAAACTGCTGCGAGTGGATCCGGCGGTCTCGTCGAACGTATTCGTCACCGCGAGCACCGACTTGCTCGGGTTTTTCATTTTCCTCGCTCTGCTGAGCTCGTTCGTTTAACCTCAATCTCACAATATTTCACGCGGGAAAACGCGCGAGCAATCGCGGTTTTCACCGTGAAATATTGTGAGATTGAGGTTAACCGCAGGCGTCTCGCCACGGGCCGCTTCGAGAAGACCGTGTCCTTCAGGCAGGGCCGCGTCCCTCGGCCAAGTCGCGGTATGAGATCAACTCGATGCCGTCTTCGTCGAGCGCGTCGCTCACCACCGAACTCGTCACCGCCGCAGCCTCGCCGACGCCATCGTAGCGCGGTGCAAGAGAGCCCGGATGGCATACGAGCTCGGTCACGCCGGCAGGCAGTCGCCTGAGACGGTTCGCCACGTCGTATTCGGTCACCGGGCGCTCGGTGGCCAGCGGCTCGACCCGATCCGGGCCCACGAATCGTCGCGATCGCAAGCGGCCCCAACCGAGCACCGGCTTCATGGCGAGTCGCTCCGCCGTGCGTTGCCAGTGGGAAACGGACAACCGTACGGTCGAGGCGAGCAACGCGCCGCACGGTTTGCGAATCGCCGAGATCGGATAGTCGCGCGCCAGCTCTTCGAGAATCCCGA
>CAZQYE010000039.1:0-12463 GCA_964597375.1 uncultured Myxococcales bacterium | reverse complement strand
GCTGTTCGTCGCCTGTTGCAAATAGCCCCGAAACCCTGGTATCTACCCCGGTGCTTTACCAAAGCACGGAGAGGACCTGATCGTGAAGATTTCCCGCGTTTTGCGCGCGTTCGTCGGCGCGCTGGCCATCGTTTCCCTTTGCTTTTCCGCTGCAGCCTGGGCCGGTGAACCCGAGATCCCCCCGCCTGGATCGGTCGTCGACAAGACGAACCTCGACAAGTACCAGGACCTGCTGAGCCCCGGGATGCGATGGATCGTCGCCCGGGGCGTGAAGCTGCCGATCACCGAGCACCACAAGGTTGAGCATCCGCCACCGTTCCGCGAAGCCACCGAAAAGTATGCAGCCGGCGTGCAGCTTTCCGACGACGAGACGCACCTGATCAACCACGTCGCCGGGCTGCCCTTCCCGGAGATCGACCCGAACGACCCGCACGCCGGGGCCAAGCACATGTTCAACTTCAACGCGGCGATCGCCGTCGACGATCTCGACCTGCGTAACTTCGACTGCGACACCGGCACGGTCGGTTCGGGAACCGACGGTGTCCGCGTCGAGCGCCACTTTCTAATCGACCACATCCGGCGCCTGTACTGGGTCGAGCGGCTCGAGGTCGACCCAAAGCCGGTCGTCCCGGACAACAAAGACCAAGTCCGGTACAAGGAAGCTCTCTATCCAATCATCGAGCCGTTCGACCTGAAGGGCACCGGCTTCACCTTCAACCGCTATCTCGACTACAACCGGCAGGACGACTCCTGGCTGTACCTGCCGCAGCTCAGGCGCGTGCGGCGGCTGTCGTCGGCGCAGCGGTCCGACGCACTGTTCGGGCAGGACACGGACCAGGACAGCTATGCGGGCTACGCCGGCAACCCGGCGTGGATGACGTGGAAGTTTCTCGGCGAGAAGACGATTCTCGGCTCGTTCCACTCCGAGCACCTACCGGTCAAGTGGGGCGAGCCGCCGGCCGACTTCATGCACGTCGACGCGTGGGAGCCGCGCAAGGTTTGGGTCGTCGAAGGCGTCTCCAAGCTCCCGCAGTACGCATACTCCAAGCGCGTGATCTACCTGGACCAGGAGTCCTACCGCATTCCGTACACCGACATGTACGACGGCGCGGGCGAGCTGTGGAAGATCTGGGTCAACAACTTCAAGTACGCCAAGAAACCGATTCCCGACGCCAAATACGGGTTCGACTGGGACGTGAGCTACAACCCATCGATCACGATGGTGGACATGCAGCTCGAGCACGCCACCTACTGCTCGCTCCCCAGCGATCAGTTCCCAGGCGAGCAGGGATGGTACATCAACGTCGGCGACAAGGAAGGAACGACCGAGGAGTACTTCCTGCTGAGCTCGATCATCGCGGCCGGGCGCTGAGCCGGCACCAAAACGTGTTCGGCCGGCGCCTGCGCACCGGCACATCGAGGAAAGCCGGCGACTCCCGGGTCGCCGGCTTTTTCGTGCTCCATCGTTCCCAAGCAGCGCCGTTGCCGCGCGCGAGGACGGCTCGCGCCATTCCCGGCCTGCTTCCCATGCAGGGCGGCGGTGCGTACCGGAACTAATCGATCGCCGGCATGACGGCCACGGCCGAAGGCGCAATACCGGTAGGCCACCACTGCGAGATGAATAGCGGCAGCGGTTCACCGGACACGGCATCGAGGTAGGACACCGAATCGTCCACGTGTGTGTTCGCCACGTACAGGATTCCCGCCGTTTCGTTCACCGCCACCCCCCTCGGATAGCGTTGTACGGCGAACGTCGAATCGGCAAGCGTACCATTGAAATAACCGCCTGTGCTGGCATCCAAGAACGTGACGCTATTGTCGAACACATTTGCCACGTACGCGATGCCAGCCGCTTCGTTGACGGCGATGGCCCAAGGAGAATTACCGACGTAGATGCTCGAGTTCTCCAGTGTGCCGTTGAGGTAATCGCCGGTGACCGCGTCCAGAAGGGTCACGCTGTCGCTCCAATTATTCACGACATACACGATGCCGGCACTTTCGTTCACAGCCACGTCCCATGGCGAAAATTCGACGGCGAACGAAGAGTCGGCCAGGGTACCGTAAAGGTACGCGCCCGTGTTCGCGTCGAGATATGTCACGGTCCTGTCGTACGCATTCGTTACGTAGACGATCCCGGCAGCCTCGTTGACGGCGACGCTCGATGGCCCAACTCCAACCGAAAACGTCGAGTTGGCGAACGTACCGTTCAGGTATGCACCCGTAGCAGCGTTCAAATAGGTGACGCCGCCCGAATAATTGGCCACGTACGCAATTCCGGCTGCGTCATTGACCGCAACGGCAACGGGATGACCGCCGACGGGGAATGTCGAGTTGGCGAGAGTGCCGTTGAGATAGGCGCCGGTGTGCGCGTCGAGATAGGTGATCGTATCGTCGAACTCGTTCGTCACGTACACGATCCCGGCCGATTCGCTCACAGCAACGCCGGAAGGAGCATCCCCGACCGGGATACTAGAGCTGGCAACCGTTCCGTAGAGGTACGCGCCGGTAGAAGCATCGAGGTAGGTCACTGTGTCATCCGACCGGTTCACTGCATAGACAAGACCGGCCGCCTCGCTCATGGCGATGTCCCACGGATCGTCGCCAACCCGCACGTGGGGATACCGCTTCAGTCGGGTCACGGGAAAGCCGGCACGGGCGTCGAGGTAAGCTACCCCACCGCCGAGCCGATGCGCCACGTAGACGATGCCGGCCGTTTCGTTGACGGCAACGCCGACGGGATCCTCTCCGACGGCGAACGTCGAGTCGGCCAAAGTGCCGCCGACGTAGGCACCGGTGCGCGCGTCGAGATAGGTGACCGTATCATCGAACTCGTTCGTTACATACACGATGCCGGCCGCCTCACTGACAGCAACCGCCGAAGCGTGGTCACCGACGGCGAACGTCGAGTCGGCCAAAGTGCCACCGACGTAGGCACCGGTGTGCGCGTCGAGATAGGTGACCGTATCGTCGGGCCCGTTCGTCACATACACGATGCCGGCTGTCTCATTGACAGCGACACCAGAAGGAAAACCCCTGACCGAGAACGTCGAGCTGGCGGCCGTCCCATACAGGTACTCGCCGGTGACCGCATCAAGGTAAGTCACGTTCGCGTCCCAGTCTTTCACAACGTAGAGGATGCCGGCTGCTTCGTTTACGGCGACCCCCACGGGGTGGCCCCCGGCCACGGGAAACGAAGAGGCAAAGCGCGTTCCGTAGAGGTACGCGCCGGTGGTAGCGTCGAGGTAGGTAACGGTATCACTATACCAGTTCGCCACGTAGACGATGCCGGCCGCTTCGTTCACGGCGACCGCAACGGGATTTCCGCCGGTAACGAACGTCGAATTGGCAAGTGTTCCGTTGAGGTACGCACCCGTGATTGCGTCAAGGTAGGTCACCGAACCGTCGTCCGTGTTCGTTACGTACAGAATGCCGGCTGTCTCGTTGACAGCGACGCCAGCGGGGCTACTCCCAACCGCGAACGTCGAGCTGGCAGCGGTTCCGTAGAGGTACGCACCGCTAGTAGCGTCGAGGTACGTAACGGTATCGGCAGACTCGTTCGTCACGTATACGATGCCCGCCGCCTCGTTTACGGCAACACCGACTGGATTTCCGCTCAGAGCAGCGGACGCCATTGCGTCGATGTCGTAGCGATATACTCTGGCGCTCCCCTCGGCCGTCACATAGAGCGCGCTCTCGGCCACACCGGGGCCGGCGGGCGCAACGTCGCTCGGCGCCGCGATGAAATTACCGACCTGCGCGTACGAGGGGGCGAAGGCATTGATCGTCGTGATCGTGTTTCCAGTATCGTCGGCAACGTAAATGCCGCCCCCCACGAATGCAGCCGCTCCGGGACTGTCGCCGACAGGAAAGGTCGAGTTTTGGAGGCTCCCGAACCAGGGCATCCCTGTTACGCCATCGAGAATCACCATCGTACCGTCGAGCTTGTTGCTAACGGCCAGCCGCCGGGAGTCTCCCCAACCGCTTGCACTCGCCGCCACACCCGACGGTCCGGCCCCGGTGGGAAATGTCGACGCTGCCAGGGTCCCATACAAGTAGGTTCCCGTCTTCGCGTCGAGGTAGGTCACGGTATCGTCCCCGAAGTTCGTCACGTAGGCGATCGCGTCATCCGGGCTGAGCTCGACGGCCGACGGCGCAGTACCCACCGCTACGGTCGACGCGCCAAGACTCCCAAACACGTAGGAACCGTCGGCGCCGTCGAGGAGCGTCACCGAGTCGTCCCCTTGGTTGACGACGAAGAGAACGTCGTACTTGGTGCTGAAGGCAAGCGCGACCGGTGTGGTGCCGACTACGATCGTAGACTCGAGTAGGCCGCCGGCGGCGTAGGCCCCCGTGGTCCCCTCGAGATACGTAACGGTACCGTCACTGCGGTTGGCGACGTAGACCCGGTTCATGGCTGCATTGACCGCGAGGGCCGAAGGCGCGGCTCCTACCACGAACGAAGAGTCGGCCAACGTTCCGTTCAGATAGTTCGCGTCGGCGGCCCCATCGTCGAAGAACGTAACCGTGTCGTCTCCTTCATTGGCGACGTAGAAAAAGCCTTCGCGGGCGGGCCGCTCCTCGCCGCAGCGCCATAGGCCCGAAAACGCCGCACAGTCTTGCGCCTGCCCGAACATCAGATTGGCTGCAATGCAGGACATGCACCGGCTCAGCTCCTCGAGGGCATCGGTGTAGTCGCTCGGCGACATGATGGCGTGTCGGGTGACTTCACGGATTTTTGCACTGATCGCACCACGTGTCCCCGCCTCGTCACGGCAGCGACCGACCTTCCTGGCGATCCTTTCGAGCGCCTTGGCCAGTCTCGTACCCGGTCCGTCGTCGGCAGGACAGTTGAAGGGTTTGACCGCGCCGCGGCCGCATTTGACCACCTCCTTGGCGGCCTTCAGATAGGCCTTGGCCGCGGCCTTCTCGGTCGCACGGAGACACTTGCGGTCGTTCGCGGATAGCGATCCGGCATCCGGCAGAGCGAGCAACGCGCGGTAACGCATCGCGGTCCCGTAGTGGACGCAGCGCAGGCACCGCTCGAGGTCGTCGAGTGTGTCAATGCTCGGTACCAGCGCGTCGCATCCGTTCCACGCCGCCGGGCACGTGGTTGGACCAAAACTCGATACAGGAGCGCCGTCCGTCTCGACCGCCGCGCTGCAGTGCGAATCGGGCCCGAGGGCGTCGGCGAGCTTGTTCTCGGCGCGCACGACGCCTACATCGCCGGCCGGATCGGGGCAGTCCGGGTAGTTCTCGAAACGGATGCAGCGCTCGAAGTGGGCGGAGTACGCTCGAAGAAGACCGAACGAGGCCTTGGCTAAGTCCTGGTTGCACCGAGCCTCGTTCGTCTGCGCCTGTACCGGCCGGCCGGGCGCGAGTATCCCGCATGCGACCGTTAGCACGACGACCGCGCGCGCCGCGCCACGGATTCCCGACGACAGGACGCGAGAGCACATTCCAAGACCCCCTGCGGCGGCAGGCTCTCAAGTATGCCGCACGATCGTACTCCTCCCAGTCCACGCTCGTCAAGGACAAAGATCGTGCCGTGGCAACGGCAATGTGAACACGCTAGGCTGCCCGATCCATGAGCATCGATCCGATTGCCAAGTTCAAGCGCGTGTTTCGTGAAGCACGCAAGGCGGGGCTCGTCCTTCCAGAGGCGATGGCGCTGGCCACGAGCGACAAGCGCGGCCGCCCGTCGGTGCGCTACATGCTGCTCAAGAGCGCGGGCGAGGACGGATTTGTCTTCTACACGAACCTCGACAGCCGCAAGGCCAAGGAGATTCGTGAAAATCCTTATGCGTCGATCGCGTTTTACTGGGACCCGATCGGCAAGCAGGCGCGCATCGAGGGCCGCCTGTCGCTGGTCGGCGACGCTGAAGCCGACGCATATTGGCGAACCCGCCCGCGAGGCAGCCAGATCGCCGCGTATGCCTCCAAGCAGAGCGCCCCGGCCGAGAGCCATGCAGCGTTGATGCGCCTATACCGGCGAATCGAGCGCGAGTGGGAAGGCCGCGAGATTCCGCGGCCGGATTACTGGACCGGCTACCGGTTGCGGCCCCGGCGCATCGAGTTCTGGACGCGGCATGAGCCACGCATGCACCTGCGCGAGGAGTTCGTTCGGACGCGCAATGGCTGGAGGCGTCGTATCCTGCAGCCGTAAGCCCGATGTAACAACATTGTTTCGTCGAAAATCGCTGTCGGCCGCACGAGCGCACGCCATCTGCGGTCGCCCGGGCTCCTTGCGCCGGAACGAGCGTAAGAAACCCGTTCCGATTTCAAGGAGTCGCACGCCGGTGGGTCGCCGGCGGGAGTCAGGCGGCGCGGATTCCCATGCCGCCGTCGACGACGAGAATCTGACCGGTGATCATGTCCGAGGTCACCAGATCGAGGACGACCTTGGAGACGTCTTCGGCCGTGCACACGCGCCGGAGAGGCGTCATCGCCTCGGCCATCTGCTTGCTGGCCTCGTAGTTGGGACGCTGTTGCCACCAGCGCGTGTCGATGTAGCCGGGAGCGACGGCGTTGACGCGGATCTCGGGCGCCAGCGCGCGAGCAAGTGAGATCGTCAGGCTGTTGATCGCCGCCTTGGAAGCGCAGTAGGGCACCGAACTGCCGATCGAATACACACCGGCGATGCTCGAGAGATTGACGATCGCGCCGCCTCCCTCGGCCCGCAGCGCCGGAACGGCCGCACGGGTCGCATAAAACGTGCCGCGCACGTTGGTGTCGAAGATCGCGTTCCAGTCCTCGTCGGAGACGCCTTCGAGATCGTGATGCGCGATGAACCGGGTGATGCCGGCGTTGTTCACCAGCACGTCGAGGCGCCCGAACGCCCCGGTCGCCTCGGCGACCATCGAGCGGACCGCAGCGTCGTCGCGGACGTCGGCTTGCAGGCACAAGGCACGCGCCCCTAGTTTTTCGGCCTCGGCGGCGGTCGCCTCAGCCTCGTCGCGTGAACGCGAGTAGTTGACCGCCACGTTGCAACCGCGGCGGGCAAGATCGAGAACGACCGCCCGGCCGACTCCCACGGCGCTGCCGGTAACCACCGCTGCTTTTCCTTCGAGATCCATCGTGTCGATCCTCGCTCCCGTGCGGCGCCGTTCCGCCGCTTTGAAATCCCCGGCACCGGCAGAGCCGGCGGTTGCAAACACTACGAGCGCTCCGGCTTCGGCGCCGCTGGGTTCGCGATCGGCAAGCCAGCGGCCCGGCGGCAGGTTCCATCGCTCCGGCGCGGCTCCTCGCGCTCGTGGCCGCTGAGGCGTGACGCCGTTTCAGCGGAGGCCTCCGCCCCGGCCGCCGGTGGCAGCGGCCAAACTCCCACGCGCCTCGAGCCGCTCGCCTGAAACCAGCCGCGACACCCACCCCAGGTCCCGCGGCCGCCGCACGCGG
The DNA here is from genome assembly GCA_964597375.1 of uncultured Myxococcales bacterium. Lineage (GTDB taxonomy): Bacteria > Desulfobacterota > Binatia > UBA1149 > SPBQ01 > CAZQYE01. The sequence continues at coordinate 5,071 of CAZQYE010000039.1, read as the reverse complement.
CACCCTGCTCGTTCCAGCCCGCCGCCACAGTCGCCGTATGCGAGCGGCGCAAGGGTATCCCCGGGGCAGAGCGCGGCCAAGCGGGAACTCGGGTGAGCGACCGGGTAGCGTCCGGGCGTAACGAGCCGGTGCGTCGAGCGTAAAACGTTGCGTGCCGGGCCGAGCGCCCGGGGGAGGCCAAGACCATGCGCGTACCCGCCGGACCTTTCATCCAATGCAGCATGGCCGCCATTCTGGCGACCATGCTGATCGCAATGCCCGCCCTAGCCGCAGGAGGCCGGGCGAACGGCTTCGACTTATCGCGTCACGCCATTGCCCCCGAACTGATCGTTTCGGGCGGCCCGCCCAAGGACGGGATCCCGGCAATCGACGAACCGAAGTTCGTCGAGGCCGCCGAGGCCACGTTCTTGAGGCCCGACGAGCAGGTCGTCGGGGTCGTCGAGTCGGGCGAGGCCAAAGCCTACCCGCTTCGCATTCTCAACTGGCATGAGATCGTCAACGACGTCGTCGGAAGTCGCCCGGTGGCCGTCAGTTACTGCCCTCTCACAGCCAGTGCCGTCGTGTTCGATCGTCGGGTGCAAGGAACGACCACGACGCTGGGTGTTTCCGGCCTTCTCTATGAAAGCAACGTTCTGATGTACGATCGCCAAACGGAGAGCCTGTGGTCGCAGCTCGCAGGAGAAGCGGTCACCGGGGAGCGTACCGGTACGGCGCTGACCGTGGTGCCTTCGGAGCTGACCACATGGCAGCGCTGGCGCAAGGCTCATCCCGACACCGCCGTCCTGTCGCCCGAAACGGGCTACACGCGGAACTACCTTCGCAATCCGTATGCCTCTTACGAAGACTCAGGCGGCGTGATGTTTCCCCCGAGCAGGCGGGACTCGCGCCTCGAGGCCAAGCAGCTCGTTCTCGGCGTCAGCGCCGGCCGCACGCACAAGGCGTACCCGCTCAGCGAAATCGTGCTGGCGGGTGGAAAGATATCCGACCGGCTGGGCGGAGTCGCAATCGAGATCGAAGGCGATCGCCGTACGGCAACGCTGCGGGTGGCCAGCGGATCGGAGGGCGCAAACGAGGTCGTTGCGACCCGGGCTTACTGGTTTGCCTGGGCCGTGTTCCACCCGGATACGGCGCTGTGGCGCTTTCGGATGCCGAAAGGAGAAGGCCCGAGCCCGGCGGCAAAGGACATCGAGGTCGTCGAAGTTCACGATTATTGGTCGAGCATCACCGGTCCTCTGGTTCTCGAGCCGGAAGCCGACCCGTTCTCGCGCGGCGGCCTGTACGTCGTAAGCGGCACGATCAAGAACAACTCGCAGCGCCCCGTCCATCACGTTCGCTTGCGCTTCGACTTGCTCGATGCCGAGGGCCACAGCGTGTATCGGGAAGAAGGTTTCAATCGCGCCGCCGAAGCGATGATCGAGCTCGAACGACCGTTGCCACCCGCGCCGGGCGAGATCGAAGCGATCGTTCCGATCCCACCGGGCGGAACCGACACCTACCGTATGATCTTCATCGGCGAGGAGATTCCCCGCTTCGACCACCCCCGCGTCACCGTCCTCTCCGCCACCCCTTGACAGGGATCAGCACCTTTTCGAAGTGGTTGATTTTGCTGAGGTTGGGAGCGCGAAACGTCACATTAGCGGTGCTTGCCGCTAGCGCGGCCGGAGCACCGCAGCGGTAAGACCGCAGGCCACGGCCGAGAGAAGCGCCACCGGCAGGAAGTGGGCGAAGGCCAGGTGCATGGCCGAGCTCATCGGACAGTGAAGCTGGGTGACCAGCGCGCCGATGAAAAACGCCGAGAACCCGGCGAACATCGCCACGCGCAACGCAACCAGCGGCGCCAACCTTCGCAGCACGAACACGGCGACCAGCCACGGCGCCGCAGCGCTGGCAGCCGTCACGGCGGTACACTTCCAGCAACCGGTGAGAAACATCCCCCAGCCGTGCCATGCGCCATCCCACGGACTGAGCAGCAGCACGGCACCGGCGAGCAACAACGGGCTGGCCAGCAGCCACCCCTCGGCCGCGCGCGTAATGTAACGCCCGGGCATCGCCGCCCGCACGGCCGCCGAAGCACACCCAGCCGCCGCCATGGCCAGAGCCGCGACGAGCATGAGAAACGCCGGATCGGCCGCCCGCGCGCCGATGTCCGGCCGCACTCCGACCGCCCACGTCGCCAGGGCGGCAGCCGCCAGCTCGCCGATCAGGAACCACGCGAACACCCGCGCCATGCGCACCGGCCTGACCGGCCGCAGGTCGGCGGCAAGCCGCGACACCAAGTCCTCATGGCCGCCTCTCGCGCGTGTCGAAATGGTCTGATCGGTCGTCACAGTATCGCCTCAATCACCCGAGAAAGCCTTCTTGATCGTATTGTACGCCCGGTGCGCTCGCACTTTCAGTGCGGACACGGAAACTCCCGCGCGCTCGGCGGCCTCTTCGGTCGACAGCCCTTCGAGCTTGAGCATGGCGAACGCCTCGCGCTGCGCCGCCGGCAGCGCCTCGAATACTTCACGCGCCTGCTCGACGGTGATCTCGGCCGCCGCATCCGCAACTTCGGGCAGCGTGTCGAACAACACCTCGAGCGTCGAGATCCGCCGCTGCTTGCGCAGGAAATCGATCACGCGGCTGCGAGCGATCGCATACATCCACGGCTCGAACGGACGCTCTGGTTCGTAGGTGTGACGGACTCGGTGCATCGTGAGAAGAGCGTCCTGAACGATGTCCTCTGCGGATTCGGCCGAGGACACACGCCGCCGGACATAGCGCAAAAGTAGCGGCTGAATCTCGTCGAGGAGCTCGCGGTAGGCGACCTCGTCGCCCGCCTGCGCTGCTTTCATGAGCTCGCCCAGCCGACCGGGACCGCCGCTTTCTTCTTGCTGCTTGTTGGTACGCAACGCCAGCCCGTCCGTTACACTCCCGGTCACAGTACCCCATCACCGGAATCCCCGGCAACCCGTCTGCGCAGGGTCGTGGCTGCTGCGATGCCCGGCCGGGGACGTCCCCGGCCGGCCGCTTTCTCAATCCGACTGGGCCGCACACGACGCGCCCGAGCTCGGGCCACAACAGCCGCTCTCCGGATCGGTGGTCGCCCGATAATCGCTTCCCTTGGTCTCGCGTGGATCGCGAACGGCGCGCCGCCCGCAATCGAACGGTGGAGCGCTTTCGAGCGGCACCGGCACGAGCGGTTCGACGAAGTCGAAGTGGCTGCGATAGGGCTCGCGCCGAAACAGGTGAAACGTCTTGTCGCACACGGCATGGCGCACTCCACGCCGGATTCGATGGCCGTCGTCGTCGACCACCTCGCGAAACGGACCGCGATAGATCACCGCCTGCCGCCGCTCGAGACACGGCCCCTCTTTGCCCTTGAACGCCTCGACCGTCATCGCTCGGAACTCGATTCCCCCGACCGTCCGCCACGGCCGCTCGTCACGCCGCAGAATCTGAACGCCGTGGAATCCCGCCTCGGCGAACGCCTCGACGAAGTGATCCTCGCGCAGGGCTCCCGAGACGCACCCGCTCCACAGCTCCGGGTCTTGCTGAAGCTCGATCGGCACGTCCTCGTCGCTGACGATATCCGAGATCACCACACGCCCGGTCGAAGCCGTCACGCGATAGATTTCCGCAAACAGTCTCGGTTTGTCCTCAGGGGCGACCAAATTGAGAACGCAGTTCGATACGACGACATCGACCGACTCGTCGGGAATCAGGGGACGCTCGAGACGCTGCTTCTTCGACCACACTTCAAAAGCCACCGCATCGCTCGCATCGCGAACGGGATGGGTCGCCAAGTATTCAGCAGTGGCTACTGGATCGAAGGCCAGGTCCTGGATGCGCCCCTCATGGAACTCGACGTTGGCATACCCGATCCGGCTCGCCACCACGGGCGCCGCCCGCCGCGCCAGCTCGAGCATCGCGCGGTTCATGTCCACGCCGATCACGCGCCCCTTGCGGCCGACAACCTGCGAGGCGATGAAGCAAATCTTCCCCCCGCCCGATCCCAGGTCGAGCACCCGTTCTCCCGGCCGCAGCCAGGCCGAGGGGTCCCCGCACCCGTAGTCCCGCTCGAGTACCTCCTCGGGAATCACCTCGAGGTAACGAGGGTCGTACTCGACGGGGCAGCACAGGGCCTCCTCGCGGGCCTCGGCCGCCGCCGCATAGCGCTCCGCGACGGCCGTCTCGGGATCGAGGGGCGCTCGGCCCCCACCAGCGGCAAAATCGGTCATCTGCTCATAACTCCCTGAAAAGTATAGGACTCCAAGCCCCACCAGTGGGCGGTCTCAAGCGTTGCTACGACCCCGGCAGGCTGCGGTTACTCTTGCACGCCGTTTCGTGTAACTTACCATCCAGGATTGCGTACCTGCTCACGACGGCAACGGACTGACGTCGAAGGCACGAGCGAAAGGGTTTGCCGCACGAAGCGGCGCAGGAATGCCCTGGAGTCTCCCCCCCTGTGGCTCCAGGTGCATAGGGGCCCCGGCGGACGTTAATGATCCCTCCAAGCCCCGCCGGGGTCCCGCCCTTCTTTCAACTCCACGGCCCAAGAGACGAGCCACCCGCGCGCAGCCGTTGCGCCGCCGGCTCCAGCCCGGGCCGGCGAGCAAATTCATCGAAAGGCAGGTGAGCCAACGGCTATGAAGCAATCGGGTACCTTACGAGCTGGGACGACGCTCCCTCGCCGCCACGCAGACGATATGCCGAGTCCACCCCCTCGGCTTCCGGGAAAAGCAACCGGCCCATCGGCTTCAGATGGCGGCTCGGCGCGCGAGCCCCGGCAACCTAATCAGGCGCTCGAGCTTCCCTCGTTCGAGACTCGCCTCGGGCGTCCCGGTCTCGAGCGGCAAGCGCGGATCGAGACCGTCCAAATCAACGTCGGGCGACTGTGTAACCAGGCCTGCCACCACTGCCACGTCGACGCAGGACCCGGCCGCCGCGAACGAATGCAGCGGTCCACTGCCGAGCGCATCGTCTCTTTGGTCGAGGCGAGCCCGAGCGTGACGACCGTCGACATCACCGGTGGCGCCCCCGAACTCAACGACAACTTCCGCTACCTCGTCGAGTCCGCCCGCAGGCTCGG